>JAGVTI010000077.1 GCA_019136935.1 Deltaproteobacteria bacterium | reverse complement strand
TCATGACGAAAGCCGCACCTCCCCATTTCCATGGGCACCGGCGGCGTTTGAAAGAAAAGTTCGCCGCCGCCGCTCCGGGCACTTTGTACGACTATGAAATGCTGGAACTCCTGCTCGGCTATGCCATCCCGCGCCGGGATGTGAAACCCCTGGCCAAAGCACTCCTGTCCCGATTTGCAACCCTCAAGGGCGTCATGGATGCCCTCGAAGAAGAACTGGTCGAAGTTCCGGGCATCGGCTTCCACACGGCGATCCTGATCAGGCTGGTCCGCGACATGGGAACCCTCTATCTCGGGGAGGAAGCCCGGGGGAAAATTCAGATTTCCTGCACAACTGAACTGGTCAATTACTGCCGGTCGGCACTGGGCGGACTCAAGGACGAACGGTTCTGCGTGATATACCTGAACGCACAGAACAGGATGATTGACATGGAGATCATCGAGGAGGGAATCGTCAACCAGGCCGTGGTCTATCCCCGGAAGGTCCTGGAAAATACCCTGAAACGCAAGGCCTCCGCGATTATCCTGGTCCACAATCACCCATCAGGCTACGTCAAGCCCTCCGATGCCGACATCCGATTGACCCAAACCATCCGCGAGGCGGCGAAAGTCCTCGACATCATGGTGCACGATCACCTGATCGTCGGCGGAAACCGCTTCTTCAGCTTTCGCGAAGAGGGAATGATGGGTTGACAGGAAAAAGAGACCCGCTGCCGGGGTCTCTCTTTTGAAGGACGAAAAAAGGCTTGGATTATTTCTTGTCTACCTTCTCTTTCAGTTCTTTACCCACTTTGAAAAAGGGGAGCTTTTTGGGTGTGACCTGGATATTTCTCCCCGTTTTCGGGTTTCTTCCCGTATAGGCACCATAATCCCGGACAACGAAGCTGCCGAAGCCGCGGATTTCAATCCGTCCACCCTTCCTCAATTCATCCGTAAATCCCTTGAAAATCAGATTCACGATATCGCTTGCTTTTTTCTCCGCCAGATTTTCTTTCTTGCTCAACGCCTCAATCAAACTGGACTTGTTCATACTTCCTCCTCGGTACAGCGTGCTCTACTTATCCGCGATAGAACAACATCTTTTAATAACATCTGGTAATAACATTATTTTTTTGCCGACTAATATTGATTTTTCGGTCGATTGTCAAGACAAATTTCCTTTTTACCCCGCTTTTATTACCGATCAGCGCGTATTTCTCTTCTATAAAACCAAGGAACGATCCGTTTCGGCACAACCGGTGAAAGAAACGGACCGTTTATTTTACGGCGGAATGCGGAAGCGATGAATTCAATTTTCTTCTATTTCCGGCATCTTACCGATGGAGCACCAAACCTGTCAAGACTCTTCCGTCCTTGAATCACCACATCCCCGCACAAAAGATATCAAGGATATCAACGGGAAATCACGACGTCGGGCCTTTCGGCGGCCGAACGGTTTGCCCCCCCTGAGATGAATAGGCCAGCAGGGATTCGATTTCCTGTTTCGTCAGATGCCGGTACATGCCCCGTTTGAGCTCGCCCAACCCAACATCCCCAATGGCAACGCGCACCAGCCGTTCGACGTCATGGCGCAGGGCGGCGAAGCCTTTGCGGATCATCCGGTTTTTCCCCTCCGAAATACTCAGGGAAACCCAGAGGCTCTTGTCGTTCCGTTTTTCGATGCGAAGATCCCGGGGCTGGAAAAAACCATCCTCGAACCGGACCCCTTTCTTCAAGCGTTGAATTTCATCCGCCGTCAGGTGGCCCTCGATCCTCACGCGATACCTTTTGGGAACACCGTACCTCGGGTGCTGGATTTTCTGGGCGAATACGCCGTCGTTGGTCATCAGCAGAAGGCCTTCGGAGTCGTAGTCGAGGCGCCCCACGGGGAAAAGCCTTTCCCCTTGCCCCTTCACCAGATCCGTAACGACGGGCCTGTTCTGGGGATCCCTGAGAGTGGTGACATACCCCCGGGGTTTGTACAGAAGAAGGTATACCGGCGTCGACTCGGAAGAAATCAGTTTCCCGTCCAGGCGGATGGCATCCCTCGCCGGATCGGCCTTGGTCCCCATCCGTGAGACGATCTCGCCGTTGACGCTGACCCTGCCCTCGCCGATCATGGTTTCCGCCGCCCGCCGCGAAACATGGCCGTAGCGGGATACGATTTTCTGAAGACGTTCTTCCATCGCCTATTCCTGTAACTCTTTCAATTCCCGGAGAGTCGGCAACTCCGAGAGATCCCTGAGATTGAAGACCTCGAGAAACCGCTGGGTGGTCCCATAGATGATGGGTTTCCCGGGAACGTCTTTCCGACCGACGATGCGCACGAGTTTCTTCTCCAGGAGCTTTTTAATGGCCCCCCCCGTATCGACGCCCCTGACCTTGTCGATCTCCGCCTTGAGGACCGGTTGCCGGTAGGCGATGACGGCCAGGGTTTCCATGACGGCCGGCGTCAGCGTGGACGGTTTTCCTCTTTTCATTTTCTTGATCCAGGGACTCCACTCGTTTTTCGTCCGGAAGTGATACCCGCCGGCCACTTCAACGATCCAGAAGCCTCTCGTTTCACGGCGGTATTCCTCGACAAGCTGCGACAGGACGTCCCGGATATCCTTTCTATCCACGTCCTCCAGCACATCGGCCATTTTATCGACGTTCAGCGGCGACTCCGACGCAAATATCAGGGCTTCTACAACGGCCTTCAGTCCTTCCATGGTTCAGTTCCTCCGGGCCAAACCGTCTGCCGGTCCGGCATCACTCCTCCACCGCGAGAAATATCCGGATGATACCGGACGATTCATTCTGAAATGCCCGGACCATCCGCAGCTTGACCAGATCCAGGACGGCCAGGAACGTGTAGATGATCTGCCTTTTACTGGACGCCTCGCCCAGGAGCTCATGAAACGTGAGACTCTTGTTTTTTGCGAGAATCTCCATGATTTCATTGATCCGGTCGGCCAGGGAAATTTTCTCCAGGTCGATTTCCAGGAGCTCCCTGCTCCCGGAGGCGGCGATCACCCTCTCCAGGGCCGCAACGAGATCGAAAATCCCCGCTTCGACCAGGGCTTCGTCCTCCGGCGTCCCCTCCACGTCCCCCTCGTGGGAGCCCCTCCTGAACACGTCCCGCTCCAGAACGGGCCTGGTTTCCAGGGCCGAAGCCGCTTCCTTGAACACCTGGTATTCCAGGAGCTGCCGGACCAGTTCCTCCCGGGGATCCCCCTCCCCTTCCTCCGTCTCCGCCTCTTCGGGAACGGGCAGGAGCATCCGCGACTTGATGTGAATCAGAGTGGACGCCAGAACCAGGTACTCTCCTGCCTCATCGAGATTCAGGGACCGGATGATTTCCAGGTACTTCAGATACTGCTCCGTGATGAGGGCAATCGGAATATCGTAAATATCGATCTTGTTTTTCCGGATCAGAAACAGCAGCAGATCCAGCGGGCCCTCAAACTGGTCGAGCTTGAATTCATAGTCCATAGGCAACTGGCCAATGACGAAGGTCTTCGGTTGATCTCCCGTGATGCGCTGCTGTCGGCGGCTTCAAATCTTCACGGCGTCCCGGACTTCCTCCATCGTCGCCTTCGCCACGGCGGCCGCTTTCCGGTTTCCGCGCTCGATGATTTCCCTGACATCGTCCAGATGGCTGCAGAAATGATTCCGTCGTTCGTGTATCGGGGACATGGCCAGGAGCATCCGCTCGTAAAGGCGTTTTTTGCAGTCCGTGCAGCCGATGCCGGCCGTCCGGCAGTCTACGGCGATCTGGGCGACTTCGCCTTCCTCCGTGTAGAGCTGATGGAAGCTGTAAACATTGCAGATATCGGGGTTGCCGGGATCCTTGCGGCGCATCCGCTGGGGATCCGTGAACATGGAAGACACTTTCGTTTTCAATTCGTCCCCCTCGTCGCAGATGTAGATCGAATTGCCGTAGGATTTGCTCATCTTCCGCCCGTCGATCCCCAGGAGTTTCGGCACTTCCGTCAGCAGCGGGTCCGGCACAGGGAAGATTTCCCTGTAAAGAAAATTGAAGCGCCGGGCGATTTCGCGGGTCAACTCCACGTGGGGCAACTGGTCGACGCCGACGGGCACCCCCTGTCCCTTGTAAATGATGATATCCGCCGCCTGCAGAACCGGGTAGCCGAGAAAACCGTAGGTCGACAGATCCTTCCCGGTCAGTTCCTCCCTCATTTCCTTGTAGGTGGGATTTCGCTCCAGCCACGACAGGGGGGTGATCATTCCCAAAAGAAGGTAAAGTTCGGCATGTTCCTTGACGGCCGACTGAACGAAAAGGGTGCTCTTTTCCGGATCGAGGCCGACACTCAACCAGTCGATGACCATATCGAGGGAATTTTCCCGGATCTGGTCCGGTGTGCTGTAATCGCTGGTCAAGGCATGCCAGTCGGCGACAAAATAAAAACAGTCGTGGCAGCCGTCGTTCTGGAGATCCACCCAGTTTTTCAGGGCCCCCTGTAAATTGCCCAGGTGCAGCTTTCCCGTGGGCCTCATCCCGCTTAGTATTCTTTTTATCACCTGAAGAACTCCTTCGTCAAATATCGATTACCGGGCATTTCAACCGGGAAAAATGGAAATGTCTCGCAAAGTTCGGGCAGCTATAACAAAATCGGTCGGGGATGTCAATCCGGGACCGATCCCGGAATCCCCTCATACAAAACGTCCGCCCGAGAAGAGCCGGCAACGGATTTTTCCGGAACCACTCCTGCTCATTACAACCATGGGAAAATCGTCCGATCAGGACGGTTCATACCAACCCGCGACGGCGCCGAAAGTTGAAACAATCCTGGCTGAGGCCCGGTGACCTGCCAGGCAGGCTTCCCGGGAATCGGAGCCCTCCAGAATCGCGGCGATGAAACCTGCGGCAAAGGCGTCCCCCGCGCCTGTCGTATCGACGGCATTCCGGGGTTCGGTCGGAACCGTTGTGCTGAAAGCGCGGCTCTCCAGCCGGCAGCCCTTCTCACCGAGCTTGACGACCGCCGATATGCAGAAAACGCGCTCCCTGCTGCGCAAGCGCCGCCGGATCGAGATCATCTACGGTCAAGCCCGCATTGGCCCCCGGTGTATGGATGAACCGCGGCTGGGCACACCGGTCCACCAGGCCGACACTCACGGCCGGATCAGCGTTTTTCTCGACGGCGACATAGCGCGTATCGAGCCCAGCCCTTCGCCAATGCGGCTCGACCAGGGAAAACACCTCTCCCGACGCGATTTTCGCCACCAGGGCCGTCGAAACACCCAGGGCACTCAAACCCATCGCCACGTTGGATCCGCATCCCCCGGGGCCGATCACAACCTTGCCGAAGGGAACGGAATCATGACGGGGAACGTCTTCGACGTAATAACAGAGAATATCCAGGGTCACGTTTCCCAAGACAACCGCTTCCATCTTTTGTCCTTTCAAAGAAGAAAACAACGGGACCCGCTGACAAGCGCCCATGCTCTGCGAAAGCGCCTGTCCGTCACAGCCATAAAAAAAGCCTCCGGTCATTCATCACCGGAGGCTTTTTCCAACCCGCGTTTTTTATTTCACCTTATCGGATAATTGCTTCCCAGGCCTGAACTTGACGACCCTCTTCGCGGGAATTTTGATCGATTTCTTAGTCTGCGGGTTAATTCCGGTTCTCGCCTTTCTCTTTACAACGCTGAACGAACCAAACCCGACCAGACCGAACTTCCCGTTTTTCTTCAGCTCCTGAGCTACCGTCGCCATGAACACTTCCAGGGCGTCCGCCGCTGCGGCTTTGGTAATTCCTGTTTCCTCCGCCATGACTGATACCAGATCTGCCTTTGTCATCCCTACATGCCCCCTTTCATTGGTTTTAATGATGTCCAGCAATCAATCTGAAAACAACGCTCCTTTCCAGTAAATTGCATCTGGCCGCACTTTTTGTTCTTCGACAAAATTTTTAATCTTAAACTGCAATCGGACCGCATAGTACCTAAAATCTTAAGAGACGATCTTTGCGAACTGGCGAAAGGAAAGTTTCTTGAAACAACATACGTTGTTGTATCGCTACCACAAAGGGATTCTACAATCAAGAAAATTTGAATATCCCCTGTGAAAAAATATTTAACGGGGCAAATTTGACACCCGGCGGGGTTTATGTTAGGGGGAAAACATGTTCATGGGTTGAAATGTCACATTTC
>JAGVTI010000273.1 GCA_019136935.1 Deltaproteobacteria bacterium | reverse complement strand
CGTGTGATATCCCGGACGTATTTGCGGTTCGGTGGGGCCGGCGTCATGGATGGCGAGGTCAAAACGTCGGTGTCCATTTCATCGGCATTGACGATCAACGCAACGGGCAGTTCCGATCTCTCCGAGTCCTCGAAAGCCTGCAGGATGTCCTCTCGCATGCTGTCATTGTGTCCATACCGGTACGGGGCGCCCATGCCTTCGAGCAGGGACGCGCTGTTCAGAATGCTGTCCGAGTGCTTTCCCTCCGGATCCTCCAGGATCAGGATCAGGAGCCCCGCCGTCGTGCCGGCCGAAAGGGCGTCAACGACACTGTTGGCCGCCTTGGCCAGACCATGACCCTTCATCATCGCGCAGGATCTCCGGCCGGTCAGGGCCGCGCCGTGGGCGAGGGTGAAGGCGACCTCTTCATGAAACGAAATGGGATGACGAAGCGGACTCAGGCGGCAGAAAAAGCGGTGGACATCCTGCCCCCCCGTGGCGGGGACATACGTCAGGAGTGCCCCGGCATCGAATAAGGCCCGGGCGATGATCCGCGATACCCGTTCGGTCATAGTGATAGGTGTTTACAGTCCTTTCCGATTCGATCGGTCCGATCAAAAAAAGTTTTTTTCAGACGGAAACCTATCAGCAATTCGTGGAAAATACCACACGAACTTGGTTCCCCGGACAGGACCGCGGAAGGAATATGGGCTGTTTCCAGTTTTCCGCTGCGATCCAACGGTTATCCCTTGATACATCCCAGAGCCCGGAGCCGGGCCACTTTCTTGGCGATGCCGGCCCGGTGGACAACATCCACCACCCAGTCCAGGTTTTTATAGGCCTCGGGGATTTCTTCCTGAAGGGTGCCCCGTCCGCTTGCCATGACGATGACCCCCCTGTCGGCCATGTCCCTGGTGATCGATCTGCCCCGGCTGGACTTTGTCGCCTGGGAGCGGCTCATGACACGCCCCGCGCCGTGACAGGAACTCCCGAAGGTTTCCTCCAGGGCCTTGTCCGTTCCTGCCAGGACATAGGAACCGCTTCCCATGTCACCGGGAATCAAAACGGGCTGACCGACGTGCCGGTAAGCGAGGGGGACCAGGGGATGTCCCGCCGGCAGGGCCCGGGTCGCTCCCTTGCGGTGGACGCAGAGGGTTTGATCCTTTCCGTCGACGGGAAGGGTTTCGATCTTGGCGATGTTGTGGCAGATGTCGTAGAGAAGGCGCATGCCGACGGCATTCGAACCCATTCCCAGTGTTTTTTCGAAGGTTTCCCGCGTCCAGTGCATGAGCATCTGGCGGTTCGCCCAGGCGTAATTGGCGGCGCAGGCCATGGCGGCCAGGTACTCCTTTCCCCGGGACGAGTTGAGATAGGCGCAGGCGAGTTGACGGTCCGGAAGTTCAACTCCCAGATCGCCGATATGTTTGACCATCCGGGCCAGGTAATCGTCGCAGACCTGGTGCCCGAGACCGCGGGATCCGCTGTGAAGCATGACGGCGATCTGCCCCTTTTCCAGGCCGAAACCGGCCGCCGCCGCCGGGTCGAAGATCTCCTCTACGACCTCGATTTCCAGGAAGTGGTTCCCCGAACCGAGGGTGCCCAGCTGCTCCCGCCCCCGTTCCATGGCCCGGGTGCTGACCATGTCCGGGTCCGCGCCGTCCAGGGTCCCTCCTTCTTCCGTGTGGTCGAGGTCTTCGGTGGTGCCGTACCCGTTCTCGACGGCCCAGCGGGCGCCGTCGGTGAGGACCTTTTTTTCCTCTTTTCCTTTCAGCTTGATCGGACCCGTCGATCCGACCCCGGAAGGGACGTTCTGAAACAGGGCCGTTACCAGGTCTTTCAGGCGCGGCCGGATTTCTTGAAGGGTAAGGCGGGTCGTCATTAATCGGCATCCGCAGTTGATGTCGTAGCCGACACCTCCCGGGGAAATGATGCCTTCCTGCATGTCGAAGGCGGCCACCCCGCCGATGGGAAAGCCGTAACCCCAGTGCATGTCCGGCATGGCCAGGGAATACTGGACGATTCCCGGCAGATGGGCCACATTGGCCACCTGCTTCGGACTCTCGTCCTTACCCATGGACCGCATGAGGCGTTCACTGGCATAGATGATTCCGGGGACCCGCATATTCCCCTGCCGGGGGATCTGCCACCGGAAATCGTCCAGCCTTTCCATTCTGAGTTCAGACATCGAAGATCACCCTTCCTTTCCATCCTTTCGCGGTTTTTTCAACCGAGACCTGGTGATAGGTTACCGCTTTGATTTCCTTGTTGATCCGGTGTTTTCCGGGGGTGAACGGCTCTCCCCGGAGCTTGGCCCGGAGGCGGCAGGAATCTTCCATTTCAACCGTTACCTCGCGTATCAGAAAGCCGTCGCCATTAACCAGATAAAGGACCTCCCTCAGGTAATTGACGAACAGGTCGTTCAGATCCAGCCCTTCGACGGAGAAACGCCTTTCCAGCACGGGATCGATCCGTTCCGGATCGGTGGTCAACTCGACAACGGCCAGGGCGGCATGGACGAAGAGCTCTTCCCGGCTGCCGCCGAAAATTTCGACGCCCAGATCCGCCGTATGGTCGAAAAGGCGAAACGTTTTTTCCTTCATAGGGCCCATTAACAGATAATGAATTGAGTACATTTTTACCACAGGGGAGGGGAAAAGCGAAAGGAAGAAAAAGGCAGCCCCGGATCAGTGAGATCCGGGACTGCCTGAGAGGAGGGTTAAATGACTATCTGCCCGGGCCTTGGCCGCCAAATCCCGGTCCAACGGGACAACCGGCCGGACCCCGCCCATATCCGAAGCCGCGTTCCCGGTAGTTTCTCTGCACTTCGGCTTTCTGCTCCGGCGTCAGGAGATTCAGGGCGGACAGCCTGAAAGCGGTCATCTTGTCCTGCATCTGGTCCCGTAAAACCTGCATCTCCTTCTGGGCGGCGTTGATCTTCGCCGGGTCCGGATTGGCTTCCAGCCAGAGGTTCCTCAGTTCATTCCGTTTCACGAACATCTTGTCCCGCAGGGGCTGTACCTCTTTCCAGTGGTTGTCCCTCAGGGCGTCCATTTTGGCCGTCTGCTCCGCCGTCAGGTTCAGGCCATAGAAGCAAGCCGTGAAACCCCCGCCTTGGTTGAACCAACCACCGTGCCCCCGGCCACCGCCGTAGGCGAAAGCAGCGGTTGCTATCAGACCGACAAGCAGAAGACCTGCCAGAATGATGATTCGTCGTTTCATATCACATCTCCTTTCAAAGTGATTTTTTATCGTTATCGAAGCAAAGGCTATGCCATAAGGAGACATTCATTGTAAGTGCGTGTAAATAGGATACATTTATGATAAACGGAGTGGAAATTGGATTGAAAACGAAGGGAACCCGCCTTCTAAGTATCCATCTGACCGGATACAAGTGGATCGTTTGTATCCATTTGCGCGGTACCGTATCTCCTGCAGAGCATCAATGCAAAGAGCCGGTCTCGTGATCGCCTTTCGGCCCCTTCAACAACAGGGCCGTCGGTACCAGGCAGGCCGTAAGCCAGCCCATGATCCAGAACGTGTCGTTGAAGGCCAGCATGCTGGCCTGCTTCAACACTTCCTGGTAGATGACAGCAAGGACCCCTTCGAAATTGGCCAGGGCAGGTTTGTGAATCTGAAGCCACTGAAACACTTCCTGGTAGTGGGTTTGAAATGCCGGATTCGACGGGGTGATGTTTTCTGAGAGAAAGGTCTGATGGAACTGACTCCTCTGGGAGAGAAGGGTCGTGCAGAAGGCGATGCCGAAGCTTCCGCCCAGGTTGCGCAAGAGGTTGAAGATTCCCGATGCATTACCGATTTCTTCTTTCGGGATATGCATGAAGGCCGCCGTCGCCACGGGGGCGAAGAAAAGTCCCAGTGCAAACCCCAGCACCACCCGGGGCCATGCAATGTACATGAATCCGGCTTCCAGGTTGAAGGCGGCCATCATCCACAGAGATACGGCCTGTATGGACAGGCCGATTCCCAGAAGCCACTTGGGGTTGATGCCCCGGATCATCAGGATGCCGGCAATGGGCATGATGACGAGACTGGTGATTCCTCCGGGACCGAGAACGAGTCCCGCCCAGAGGGCGGTATAGCCCATGAGTTTCTGGAGGTACAGGGGTAGGAGAACAATACTTCCGAGTAGTGTGAAATAGCCGAGAAAATTAATGACATTGGCCACGGAAAAATTGAGATTCCGAAAGGGTTTCAGATCGACCACGGGATGGGGTGTTCTGCGTTCGACCAGGAAGAAGATCGCCAGGCTGAGGGCGGCGACGACGGCCAGGGTGATGATGAACCGGGATGCGAACCAGTCTTCCCGTTCCCCCTGGTCGAGTACTACCTGGAGGCACCCCAGGCCGACGCTGAGGAAAAGGATTCCCCAGGTATCGATGTGGATGCGGGTGTCCCGCTGGTAGGTTGGATCATGGATGAAGCCCTTGATCAGGAAGAACGCCAAAAGCCCTGCCGGGAGATTGATATAAAACACCCAGGGCCAGTTCCATTGATCGGTGATCCAGCCGCCGAAAACGGGTCCCAGCACCGGAGCGACGGTCACGCCCATGCCGAAAACGGCATTGGCCATTCCATGTTCCTTCTGAGGAAAGGTTTCCAGTAAAATTGCCTGACCCAGGGGGGCGAGGCCTCCTCCGGCCAGGCCCTGGAAGATGCGGAAGAAAATCAGCATGGAAAGCGATGTGGACGCTCCGCAGGCCAGCGAACTGACCGTAAACAGGGCAACCGACGCCAGCAGATAGCGTTTCCGCCCGAAGACACGGGCCAGCCACGGGGCAATGGGAATGATGACGGCGTTGGTGACGAGATAAGATGTAATGACCCAGGTCACTTCGTCCACGCCGGCATTCAGACTGCCCTGGATATGAGGCAGGGAAACATTGACGACGCTGATGTCCATCACCTGGAGAAAGGTTGGCAGCATGATGATCGCGGCGATGAGCCACTTATTGACGTGGGGAAGTGAAGACGCGGCAGTCATGGATTCAGCGCGGCGGGGTGGCAGCCCATGATCAGGGCCCCGTTTTTTGCGATTCGGTATTTTTCATTAGCACGGGGCCCCGGCGATCCTTCGTGTTAATCGTGGCGACAAGCGACAATCCGACCCGGAGGGGATGATCGGGGGGAGGAATTTTATCCAGACGAATTTTAACCGGGACACGCTGGACGACCTTGATCCAGTTGCCTGTGGCATTTTCCGGAGGGAGAAGGGAAAAGGCGGCACCGGTTCCTGCCCGGATGCCGGCGACCTTGCCGTGGAAGGTGTATCCCGGATAAATATCGGCCTTGATGGTGACCGGCTGGCCGATCCGGACGTTGGTCAACTGGGTTTCCTTGAAATTCCCTTCGATATAGACGCCTTCCAAGGGGACGATGGCCATCAGGACCTGTCCCGGCTGGATGCGATCCCCTTTCTGGATGCGTTTCTGGGCCACGTAGCCGCCGATCGGCGCCGCAATCGTGCAGTAGGACAGGCGAAGCCTTGCCGCCTGGAGATTTGCGAAAACCTCGTCCCGTTTTGCCCGGAGCGCGGAAAACTGTTGCCGGAGGACCGTTACGCTGTACCGGCCGCCCCTGGCAACGTTCAGTTGGGACTGACTCTGCTTCACCGCCTGGCGGGCGCCCTCCACGGACGAGCGGACAGCCTCGGTTTCCGCATCGATGGCATCCAGTTGCGCCGCGGTTTTATCCAGGGTGGTTTTGGCACGATCCCACTGTTGCTGGGCGATGGCCTGTTGTTTATAAAGGCGGTCGTAGCGTTCGAAATCCCGGCGGGCGATGGTCAGGTCGGCCAACGCCGCGATCCGCTGTTGTTTTAAAGCCTCCAGTTTATGTTCGCCTTCCCGGACCCGGTCCTGGGTTTCGGCAATGACGCTCCGGGCGGAATCCTCTTGGGCCGCCGTCTGGATGTCGCTCTGGAAGATGGAGGCTTCCGTTGCCCTCATCTCCGCTTCCGTCCGTGTGAGCATGGCCTGGGCTTCATCGACGGCCAGCTGGTAGTCTTTCGGATCCAAAGACAGTAAAGTCTGTCCCGGTGTTACCTGAGTGTCGTTATCGACAAGAATGTCCTGGATCGTACCCGGAATCCGGCTGCTGATCATGGCGCTGTCGGCCATGACATAGGCATTGTCCGTCGACACGCGGTTGT
>JAGVTI010000175.1 GCA_019136935.1 Deltaproteobacteria bacterium | reverse complement strand
GACCGCCGGCCCATCAAGACTCATGTCCTCGAATTCAACGAAGATACGATCCGGGAGGCGATCCGTTACGAGCTGGCCCGCGGCGGTCAGATCTTCTTTCTCCATGACCGGATCCAGTCGATCTTTACGATGGCCCGCTTCCTCGAAAAACTGGTTCCGGAGGCGGAAATCGGCGTCGTTCACGGCCGGATGAAGGCCGGGGAGATCGAGGACACCATGGCGCGTTTCGTCAAGGGGGATTACCAGGTCCTGGTCTGCACGACCATCGTCGCCTCCGGGGTTGACATCCCGTCCGCCAACACGATGATCATCAATCGCGCGGACCGCCTGGGCCTTTCCCAGTTGTACCAGATCCGGGGGCGTGTCGGCCGCGCCAGGGAAGAGGCGTTCGCCTACCTTCTCGTCCCCAAGGGGGCCATGCTCTCCCGGGACGCCCAGAAACGGCTCCAGACCCTGATCGATTTTTCCGAACCGGGTTCGGGATTCCGCATCGCCTCCAACGACCTGGAAATCCGCGGAACGGGAAATCTCCTGGGAACGTCCCAGTCCGGCCACGTATCGGCTGTCGGCTATGAACTGTACACGGAACTCATGGAGAAAACCATCCGCGAATTGAAGGGCGAAGCGGTGCCACGGGAAGAAGTCAAGGCGGAAATCCACCTGGGCATTCCCGCCTTCATTCCCGGGGATTACATGGCCGACGAACACCGGCGCCTCGTCACCTACAAGCGCATCTCCCTGGCCGGCAACCGCGAGGAAATCGAGGAAATCCGGAACGAGCTGACCGACTGCTACGGTTTTATCCCGACCGAGGTGGACAATCTTCTCGCCACCATCCGCCTGCGGCACCTGCTCGAAGTCCTCAGGAGCAGCAAACTCTCCTGTGATTCCGAGTATCTCGCCGTCCAGTTCAGTCCGGACAGCCCGGTTGACCCCGCAAGGATTCTTTTCCTTGCAAAGACGAAGTTGAAAGGAACGAAGTTGACGCCGGAGCTGAAATTGTATATTCCAATACCGAAACACCGGGATGGGGACCGCATCCTTTTTGCCGAGGATGTTTTGAAAAGCCTCCTCCCTCAACCAGGCAGTGCATAAGGAGGAAAAATGATGACAAACAGATTTCGGGGAACCCTGGTGGTCCTGGCCCTGCTTTTCGGGCTGGCCTGTCCCGCCCAGGCCGTGATCGTGGACCGTATCCTCGCCATCGTCAATGATACCCTCATCACCCAGTCGGACCTGAACAACACTTTTGCGCCGGTGAAAAAGAAGATCGAGGCTTCCCTGTCCGGCGAAGAACGGGAAAAAACCTTGATGGAGGCCCGGGAAGCCATTCTCAACCGGATGATCGACAGTATTCTCATCGAGCAGGAGGCGGCAAAACTGGGCATCACCGTCCAGGACGAGGAAGTCACGGGAACCGTCAAGAATATCCTCTCCCAGAAAAATCTCACCCTGGACGACTTTGAAAAGATCCTGGAGAAAGAAGGGATGTCGCTGGATGCCTACAAGAAAGAAGTGAAGGAACAGATGACCCGTTCCCGGGTCATCCGCCGGGAATTGCGCTCCGCCATTGCCGTGAGTGACGAAGAAATCGGCGAATACTATACCAAGCACCGGGCGGAATACGAAGGTCAGACCGCCGTCCGTCTCAGGCAGATCGTTCTTTTTTTCCCGGATAACGCCGATGAAGGCATGAAAGGGAAGATCAAGACGGATATGGAGGCGATTCTGAAGCGGCTCAAATCCGGCGAGCCCTTCGAGAAGCTGGCGTCGCAGTTTTCCCAGGCTCCCACCGCCCGGGACGGCGGCGACATCGGTTTTGTCGAAAGGGGCGTCATGAACCCCGACATGGAACAGATCGCCTTTTCCATGGAACCGGGGCAGATAAGCGGTATCATCGAATCCACCACCGGCCTTTCCATCATCACCGTGACGGAGAAACGGGGGGACGGAACGAGAGGGTTCGAGTCCGTGCGGGACGAAATCAAGGACCGGATCATGGACGCGAAGATGGAAAAGAAATACGACGAATGGATGGGTGATCTGAGGAAAAAGGCCCATATCACGTTGAAAAACTAGCCGGGCGGCCGTCAGCCCGTCAACACAAACACGTTTCCGGAAACGGCAGACCCGATGCCCCGCGGTTCATACCCGGGGCATCCCGTTTTGCGGTGCAATGGATCATTCATGAGCGTTATCAGAATAAAAGGGGCTTCCCAGCATAACCTGAAGCACCTGAACATCGACATCCCCAGGGATCGGCTGGTGGTCGTCACGGGACTCAGCGGTTCGGGCAAATCCTCCCTCGCCTTCGACACCCTCTACGCCGAGGGACAGCGGCGATACGTCGAATCCCTCTCCACCTATGCCAGGCAGTTCATCGGCCAGATGGACAAGCCGGATGTGGAATCCATCGAAGGCCTGTCGCCGGCCATTGCCATCGAGCAACGGGCGGCCGGCCAGAATCCCCGTTCCACCGTGGGAACCGTAACGGAAATTTACGACTACCTGCGCCTTCTTTACGCCAGGATCGGCGTCCCCCACTGCTGGCGGTGCGGACGGGAAATTCACTCGCAAACCATCGACATGATGGTGGAGGCGGTCCTGGCTCTCCCGGACCGAAGCCGCCTCACGATCCTTTCCCCCTTCATCCGGGGGAAAAAGGGGGAATTCCAGAAAGAATTCAAGAGGCTGCTGAAAGACGGTTTTGTCCGGGTGCGCGTCGACGGCGAACTCCGGGATCTCGCCGACGAGATTGCCCTGGAAAAGCAGAAGCGCCATGACATCGACGTGGTCATCGACCGCCTGATCATGAAGGAGGGAATCCGCCAGCGTCTGCGGGATTCGCTGGAAACGGCGGCCCGCCTGTCCGACGGGCTCGTCCGGATCGAGTTCCCAGACGGGCGGGAGATCCTCTTCAGCGAGCGTTACGCCTGTCCCATCTGCGGCATCAGCATGCCCGAGCTTATGCCCCGGATGTTCTCCTTCAACAGTCCCTACGGCGCCTGCCCGGACTGCAGCGGTCTCGGAACGCGGATGTTCTTCGATGAAGAGCTCATCGTGCCCGACCCCGATCTTTCCATCCGCGAGGGTGCCATCGTCCCCTGGTCCGGGAGAAATTCCATCCACTACCACCAGATGCTCGACGCCCTTGCCCAGCACTACGGCTTCGACATCAACATGGCTTTCCGTCAGCTCCCCGAAACGGTCAGAAACGCCCTGTTGAGGGGCTCCGGGAAAGACAAGATCCAGTTCTACCTGGACCGGCGCGGCCGCCGTCTCTTCTATGAAAAACCCTTCGAGGGGGTCATCGCCGAACTGGATCGCCGTTACCGGGAAACGACCTCCAACGCAGTCCGGATGGATCTCCACCGCTACATCAACACGCAGGACTGCCCAACTTGTCTCGGGGCCCGCCTGAAAAAAGAAAGCCTTTCCGTCACCGTGGGCGGGAAAAACCTTTACGAACTGTGCCGCCTGTCCATCCGGGAGACGGCGCAGTTTCTGGATTCGATTCAGCTGTCATCGCAGGAACGTGTCATCACGGAAAAGATCCTCAAGGAAATCAGGGAACGGGTTTGCTTCCTCATCGACGTCGGCGTCGATTATCTGAACCTGGCCCGATCCTCCGGAACCCTCTCGGGGGGTGAAATGCAGAGGCTCCGCCTGGCCTCCCAGATCGGCTCGGGACTCGTCGGGGTGCTCTATATCCTGGATGAACCGACGATCGGGCTCCATCAGAGGGACACGGAACGCCTGATCCTGAGCCTGAAAAGACTGCGGGACCTGGGCAATACCGTTCTGGTCGTGGAACACGACCGGGACATGATGATCGCCTCCGACCAGATCATCGACATGGGGCCCGGCGCGGGACTGCAGGGGGGATACGTCGTTTTCCAGGGAACGCCGGAGGAAATCCTCGACAGTCCGGATTCGCTGACGGGCCTGTACCTCTCGGGGAAACAGGCCATCGCCATTCCGAACAAACGCCGCCAGGCGGGGGAGAGGCGCGTTCTCATCGAAGACGCCTGGGAAAACAACCTGCAGCACATCGATATTTCCATCCCCGTGGGCCTGTTCACGGCCGTGACCGGCGTATCCGGCTCCGGCAAAAGCACGATGATCATCGAGACCCTGTACAAGGTCCTTGCCCGCCGCCTGACCGGCGAAAGGGGCGGAACGGCAAAAATCCGGCACATCGGCGACCTGGGGGGCATCGAGCGGGTCATCCTCATCAACCAGCAGCCGATCGGCAGAACCCCGCGGTCCAACCCGATCACCTATACCGGCATTTTCTCCCACATCCGCGATCTTTTCGTCAGGCTTCCCGAATCCCGCATCCGGGGTTACAAACCGGGCCGTTTCAGCTTCAACGTCAAGGGTGGACGATGCGAGGCCTGCGAGGGAAACGGCCTCATCAAGATCGAGATGCATTTTCTTCCCGACGTGTACGTAACCTGCGAAACCTGCCGCGGCAAACGTTTCAACCAGGACACCCTGGAGATCCGCTACAAGGATAAGAACATCGCCGACGTTTTAGACATGACCGTCAGCCAGGCCATTCCCTTTTTCGAGAATATCCCCCTTATCCGGACGAAGCTCCAATTTCTCTTCGACGTCGGACTGGGATACATCCGCCTGGGTCAGTCCGCCACCACCCTGTCGGGGGGCGAGGCCCAGCGGATCAAACTCTCCCGGGAACTGGGAAAGCGGGTCAACAGCAACACCCTCTACATTCTCGACGAGCCGACCATCGGGTTGCACTTCGCCGATATCCAGAAACTCCTGGACATCCTCATGCGCCTCGTTGACATGGGCAACACCGTCGTCGTCATCGAGCACAATCTCGACGTCATCAAGTGCGCCGACCATATTATAGAACTGGGCCCCGAAGGCGGCCCCGGGGGCGGCCGGATCATCGCCTCGGGAACGCCCGAAGAAATCGCCCGGGAATCCACGTGCCCGACGGGCCGTTTTCTGCGTAAGGTCCTCCATCAATAACCCGTGTCAGGTCCTGATCATGGCGATCCGTTCCGCCAGGTCGTCGAAGAGGTGATACCCAGAGCCTCCTGCGGCCAGGACATCCAGGACCTCGTCGGGACGCTTCACCCGAACCCCGCCGACCACATGAACCCCCCGGGCAAACAGCGGCTCCGGCAGCATTCCCGCCGTCGGACCCATGACATAGATGTCCGCCCCGCTCCGGGCTTTCCGGAGGATGCCCTCCAGGGTGCCATTCAGCAGGGTCACCCACGTGATGACCAGGATATCGGATCGGCCGATCACCGGTTCGGATTGATCGGCGGGAATGTAATGCGCCATTTCCTCCCGGCGCAGGGTCCGGGGATCCTGTTCAACCACCCACCAGGCCCCGCCACGCTTCTTCAGCTTTTGCAGCACAGGCCCCAGCGCGCCGATCACAGTCACTTCGGCATCTTCCGCCAGGGGAATCAAATCCTGGGCGTCGGTGCGGCACCTGATTTCGTAATCACCCTGGAAGCCCCTCTCCCAGCAGGCGGCGGAAAGGGCGTTCAAAACGGCAACGGCAATCGCCCGCCGCAGGGGCTCCACCGAATCGAGATCGCCGAGGACCTCTTCGGCCCTCATCCCCCGAATCTTCCGGGGATCCCGGATTCTTCCGGCGGAACTGGGACAACAAACCGCCTCGGGCATGTCCTTGACCGGGGTGAAGCAAAGCCCGCCCGTTCCCGTCGTCAGTTTCACACCGGTAAAGAAAATCCCGACAGACACCCGTTCAATGGCGGCCGCTGTCCCTTCCCCGCCGAGACAGGCCAGGACTTTCGACCGGACCTCATCCAGAATGGCCATGTTTATCCCCTCCCCATCGTGTTTTGGGTGATTATCACACCCCCGTGATCACATTTCCTTGACTTGAGTCAATTCCCATCCAGTCCTTAACCCATCAGGGGACTTTGTTCAGGTATGCCTGCTTTGACTGAGGAGGTAATCGACGAACCGGGAGCGGAGCTGGCGATTGGCCAGGGTCTGCTTGACCGGCGGCAGTTTCAGGATAGCTCCCAACATGGCGGCCATTGCCCGGTGGCTGAACAGGACCCGGTTGTCGAAGATGAGATCCGGCAATTTTCCCCGCTCGATCGCCATCATAACCGTCCGGTGAACGGAATCGACGGGGGTGATGGTCCGCCGGCCTCTTTCC
>JAGVTI010000024.1 GCA_019136935.1 Deltaproteobacteria bacterium | reverse complement strand
ATAAGCGTGAGGGACTGGATTTTCTTCCTCTGACGGTGGACTACCAGGAATTGACTTTCGCGGCGGGCAAGATTCCCGGCGGTTTTTTTAAGAGGGAAGGGCGCCCCAATGAACGGGAAATTCTGACATCCCGCATCATCGACCGGTCCATTCGTCCCCTCTTTCCCAAGGGATATCATCATGAAACCCAGGTGGTTGCGACCGTGCTCTCCGTCGACATGGACCACGATCCGGACGTGACGGCCCTGCTGGCCACGTCGGTTGCCCTGGAAATATCCGACATCCCCTTCAAAGGTCCCATCGCCGCCGCCAGGGTCGGCCGGATAAACGGGCAGTTTGTGTGCAATGCGTCCATGGAGGAGATGGAAAACAGCGATCTCAACCTTTTTCTCGCCGGCCGGATGATTCCCCACGATCAGGGAGAGGGTTACGATGTGAACCTGGTCATGCTGGAAGGCGGTGCCGAAGAAGTGGAAGACAACATCATCGTCGATGCGATCACCTTCGGTCTGAACGCCATGCGTTCCGTGATCGATCTGCAGATTCGCATGAAGAAGGAAATCGGCAAGGCGAAACGGGAGGTCGTGATCGAGCCTGTTGATGACGCGTTTTTGGCACAGGTGACCGAAAGGGCGGAAGCGGATCTTCAGGCGGCCTATCGGCTGCCCCGCAAACAGGACCGTTATTCACGGCTTGATGAGATCAGGAAGGCCGTGATCACTGAGCTGTCCGGAGAAGACGGAAAACTGAAGCCGGTCGTGGCCGGAATTATCGAGAAGATGGAAAGCCGCATCCTCCGGGATATGATTCTGAACGAACATCAGCGGATAGACGGCCGTGGCACCCGGGACATCCGTCCCATCAGTTCCGAAGCCGGCGTTCTGCCGCGTGCCCATGGATCGGCCCTGTTCAACCGGGGAGAGACCCAGGCGCTGGCCGCTTTAACCCTCGGCACTTCCCAGGACGAACAGCGAATGGATTATATTACGGGAGAAGAGATGAGGGCGTTTATTCTCCATTACAATTTTCCGCCCTATTCCGTCGGAGAGGCCAAGCCCTTGAGAAGCCCCGGCAGACGTGAGATCGGCCACGGCGCACTGGCACGGCGGGCGCTGGTCCCCATCCTGCCCTCGCAGGAAGAGTTTCCCTACACGATCCGGGTTGTGTCCGAGATCCTTTCCTCGAACGGCTCCTCTTCCATGGCCACGGTTTGCGCCGGGATGCTGTCCCTGATGGACGCCGGTGTCCCCATCAAGGGAATCGCCGCGGGAATCGCCATGGGGCTCCTCAAGGAGAATGACCGGATCGTGATCCTTTCGGATATTCTCGGAGACGAGGATCATTGCGGAGACATGGACTTCAAAGTCTGCGGGACGAAAAAAGGGGTCACGTCCCTGCAGATGGATATCAAGATCGACCGCCTGACGGAGGATGTGCTCCGCATGGCTCTCGATCAGGCCAAAGAAGGACGATTCCACATCATCGACAAGCTGGTGGAGACGATGAGCGAACCGAGGGCGGAGATTTCCATCTATGCCCCGAGAATTACGACGATCAAGGTCCGTCCCGACCGGGTGCGCGACGTCATCGGTTCCGGCGGCAAGAACATCAGGCAGATCGTGAGCGAAACGGGCGTGAAGATCGATGTGGAGGACGACGGTACCGTCACCATCGCTTCCACCGATGCGGACGCTGCAGCCAGGGCGGTATGCATGGTGAAATGGCTGACCGAAGAGGCGGAAATCGGGAAGATCTATCGCGGTACGGTCAAAAAGATCATGGATTTCGGTGCTTTTGTCGAGATCCTGCCGGGAATGGAAGGCCTGGTCCATATTTCCCAGCTGGCAAGGGAGCGGGTAAACAAGGTAACGGATATCCTGAGAGAAGGGGACGAAGTGAATGTAAAGGTTCTCGAAATCGACAAGCAGGGGAAAATCCGCCTCAGCAGAAAGGAAGCCTTGGGAGAAAATGGTCAATAAGACCATCCTCGCAAACGGGATTCGTGTCGTTTCAGAAGAAATCAACCATGTCCGCTCCGTATCGATTGGCATCTGGATTCGCTGTGGTTCCCGCCATGAAAACGGGGCATCCAACGGGATCGCTCATTTCATCGAGCATATGCTTTTCAAGGGGACCCGCAAGAGGTCCCCTCTGCAGATCGCATCCGCCATCGATGTCGTCGGCGGGGTGATGAATGCCTCTACGGGAAAAGAGAGCACCGCTTTTTATATCAAGGTTCCCGATTATTCCCTTGATCTCGCCATCGAACTGCTTGCGGATATTTTCAAAAATTCCCGCTTCCGTTCCGAAGACATCGAAAAGGAAAAGTCCGTCGTTCAACAGGAAATCCGCCTTCTGGAGGATTCTCCGGACGAATACATCCACGATCTTTTTGAATCGCATTTCTGGGACGGTCATCCCCTGGCCCGCCCCATAATGGGAACCCAGGACAGCGTCGCCTCCCTGAACCGCAGGCGGGTTCTCCGTTTCTTCGATCGGAACTACCGGGGGAAAAATCTCGTTATATCCGTTGCCGGCCAGGTGAAACACGATCGGTTGATCGGCCTGGTTTCCAGGCATTTCGAATCGATCCCGGCGCTGGAGGAAGATGCCCGGGACATGCCCCCCAATCCTTCCGTCGCGACCTCTACGGTCAACAAGGACCTGGAGCAGATCCACCTCATCATCGGTTGTCCCGCTCCGTCCTCCACCGACCCCAGGCGTTACGCTTCCTTCCTGATGAACGCCCTTTTAGGAGGGAGCATGAGTTCCAGGCTTTTCCAGGAAATCCGGGAAAAAAGGGGCCTGGTGTATGACATCCAGTCCTATTTGAATGCCTATCTGGATACGGGCATGCTCGGGATTTATGCGGGAACCGGAGGGGAACAGGTCCGGGAGGTGATCCGCCTGGTTTGCCGCGAGATGGAGCGCCTGCGGAATGATTTCCTCCCCGACAGGGAACTCCATGACGCCAAGGAAATGGTCAAGGGCAACTTTCTTCTCAGCATGGAGAGTACGGATAACCGGATGACACGCCTGGCGAAGAACGAATTCTGCTTCGGCCGGCAGATTCTCTGGGATGAAGTCGTGGACAGAATCGAAGCGGTAAGCCCGCAGGACATCCATGGCCTGGCGGGGGAAATGTTTGTTCCGGATAGGCTGTCGATGGTGGCCGTGGGCAGGGTTTCTCCCGGGGTTGTCGAGGAAATGCGGAGCAAGACGTGAACAGGGAAATCCGTATCCCCGTCAAGAAAATGCCCGGCCATGATGATCTTGAGCTGCCACGGTATATGACGGTTCATGCTTCCGGGATGGATGTGCGTGCCGCCGTACGGGAAAACGAAACGATTCTTCCCGGGGAATGGA
Source organism: Deltaproteobacteria bacterium (assembly GCA_019136935.1). GTDB lineage: Bacteria > Desulfobacterota > Syntrophia > Syntrophales > JAAYKM01 > JAAYKM01. Next base: position 2,975 of record JAGVTI010000024.1, on the reverse strand, counting down.
AAAAAATATCCGCGGGATTTTCCGTTTCTCTTCCCAAGGGATATGAAGCACAGATCAGGCCAAGAAGCGGCCTTGCCATGGAATTCGGTGTGACCGTGCTGAACGCGCCGGGAACGATCGATGCGGATTATCGGGGAGAGATCGGGATCATTCTGATTAATCACGGAAAAAAACCTTTCGAAATAAAGCGGGGCGACCGCATCGCCCAACTGGTCATTCAACCGGTCTGCAGCGGTTTCTGGGAGGAAAGCCCGGAACTGGACACGACCGAAAGAGGAACGGGCGGTTTCGGCCATACCCGTTCGGCCTGACCGTTTCCGCTGTTCCGGCCGGTCTTATCCCTGGATCAACGTTCTTGAAGGACTCGTAAAGTAGGTGGTCATTGCCGGTCCTTCTCTGCTTCCCAGTACAAACGCCGCGCAGGATCGGATGGTTGCGACGGGTTAAAAGATTCTCCGGCGGAAGCACCGGGAGGATGCAGCACCGCTTTTGCATCCTCCCGGAACCGTGACGAATTTTATCAGGATTGTGGATAATTTGACGCAGTTGTGCTATCAAAAACCAATTTTGTTCCATCATTTGTTTTGAGGTCATATGCCATGAAAAAAAATGTCGTTCAGAAAACGATCGGGGAAATCAACGAAAAGATCAAACAGGGAAAAGCGGTTGTGGTGACGGCGGAGGAAATGATCGACGTCGTGGAAAAATACGGCGATGTCGATGCGGCCAGGCGGATCGACGTGGTCACGACAGGGACTTTCAGCCCCATGTGTTCGTCCGGGGCGTTCCTGAATTTCGGCCATACCTCCCCCCGGATCCGGGCTTCCAGAATCTGGTTGAACGATGTTCCCGCCTATGGCGGCATCGCCGCCGTGGACTGCTATATCGGTGCCACGGAGGTGGTCGAGGGAGACCCCCTGAACAGCGTTTATCCGGGGGAATTCCATTATGGCGGCGGTCATGTCATCGAAGATCTCGTGAGCGGCAAGGTGATCCGTCTCCGGGCGGAGGGATACGGACCGGATTGTTACCCGGCGAGACAAGCCGAGAAAAAAATTACCCTGGGAGATTTGAAGGATGCCATCCTTTTCAATCCCAGAAATGCCTATCAGAACTACAACTGCGCCGTCAACATGTCCGACAAGACGATTTACACCTATATGGGCATGCTCCGGCCGAAGATGGCCAACGCCAATTACGCCACATCGGGCCAGTTGAGTCCGCTTTTCAACGATCCTTTCTACAAGACGATCGGTATCGGAACGAGAATTTTTCTCGGCGGTGCCCAGGGATTTGTCGCCTGGGAAGGAACACAGCACAATCCGGATGTGCCGCGGGGCGGCAATGGTGTCCCCCTCTCCGGGGCGGGAACGATCGCCACGATCGGCAATCTGAAGGAAATGACCCCCGAATGGCTGGTGGGGGCGAGCATTCTCGGTTACGGCGTTTCCCTTTATGTCGGAATCGGAATCCCCATTCCCGTTTTAAATGAGGAAATGGCGCGTTACACGGCGGTGAAGGACGAGGATATTTATACGCAGGTATATGATTACAGTATGGATTATCCAAAAGGGAACGCCAAGAGCCTGGGTGAAGTGAGCTACAAGGATTTGCGAAGCGGCGTGATCACGCTGAATGGTCAAGAAATTGCCACCGCCCCTCTCTCCAGTTACTTCAAAGCCCGGGAGATCGCGGATATATTGAAGAAATGGATTGAAGAAGGCGCTTTCCTGCTGGGAGAGCCGCAGCAGCTTTTGACGCCCCCGAAAATGTGAAGAATTCATAGTATTTATTATTGCACACTCAAAAAAAACGAGATATATAAACAGAAAAAGTCAATAATTTGACAAGCTAAAGAGTCAGGTATTTGACAAACAAGCATCTCCAGGCGCCCCTTTTTCTGAGGGGCGCCATTCAGGTCACTCAAAGTAAAAAAGCTCTTTTTATGCATGATGAAAGGACCCGTTCATTGTGAAATTCGGCCGGTACATTATCATATTTGTCTTGTTCGTCGGTCTGATGATTACTTTTGGTAATCGAGGGCTGTGGGACAGCTACGTCATGCGGAAGCAGCTGCAGAATCTGCGGAAAGCAAATCAGAACATCGTTCATGAAAATGCATCCCTTAAGAAGGAGATTAACCTGCTCCAGTCAAACCTGTCCTATATCGAGATGATTGCACGGAACGATTTGGGCATGGTGAAGCAGGGAGATGTCGTCTTCCGGATATCAAAATAGAAGAATCGCAAAAGGGCTTCGCTCGTCTTCAACGCGTATGGCATTGAATTTGCTGATCGCAGGGGGAGCGAAATTTGTTTCGTCAAGATTAAAATGAATTCCGAAAGTTAAAACGGAGACGACCGAATGTCGGGCAGGTCTGACGTTTAAGGTCCGTTCAGTCAACTAAACGGTGATCCAATGGGCAACTTCAGTATCAAGGATTTGTTTTCATCAAAAAAGCAACTGGCGGGTTTGGATATCGGATCGAGTTCCCTGAAACTGGCCGAGATAGACGGAACGGCAAAGGGATACATCCTTCGCAGCTACCATGAAATTCCTCTTCCCAAAGGGGTCGTCAGCGACGGCCTCCTTGAGGAGCCACAGATCCTGACAGCTAAAATCAAAGAGCTTTTTGCGCTTTCCGGTTCGAAGCGAAGGAATGTGGTGACGTCTCTTTCGGGCAATTCCGTGATCTCCCAGAAGGTCTCCTTCATGACGATGACACCCGATGAATTGAGGGGGTTGATTCAGGATGAGGCGGGAAAGTATCTGCCCTTCGACAGCATGGAGGATGTCAGCTACGATTTCCAGATTCTGGGGGAAAATGAATTTAACCCGACCCAGATGGACGTGATGCTGGTGGCGGCCAAAACCGAAATCGTGGACAGCTTCGCCGATGCGATCAAGAGCGCCGGTTTGACTGCAGCGATCATGGATGTCGATTCATTCGCCCTGGAAACCATGTACGAAGAGAA
>JAGVTI010000144.1 GCA_019136935.1 Deltaproteobacteria bacterium | reverse complement strand
GGACGATACCGGCAATACCGGGGAGGGTGAGGGTTGCGCCGAACATGACCATGGCGCCCAAAAGCAGAACGAGGTTCATGGCCAAGGCGAGATCGGCGATCAAACCGGATGCCCGGTAATAAAAGGCCATGAAAATGAAAACCAGGATACCCGCAATGATACAGGACCAGGTCCCCTGGGTGATCGAATCCTGACCGAGGGACGGCCCCACGGTCCTTTCCTCGAGGACGTTGACCGGGGCCGGCAAGGCGCCCGCCCGCAGCACAATCGCCAGGTCCCGTGCCTCTTCCATGGTGAACGCGCCGGTAATCTGGGCCTGTCCGCCGGAGATGCGCTCCTGGATCACCGGGGCGGAGTAAACGTTTCCGTCCAGGACGATGGCGAGACGTTTCTTGACATTTTCTCCCGTAATACGGTCGAAATCTTCCGCGCCCTGAGTGTTGAACTTGATCGCCACGTGAGGTTCGCCGAAGCGGTCGCTGATCTGGACCTTGGCGCTTTCCAGGGAATCGCCCGTGAGGAGGGTCTTGCTTTTCAGCAGATAGGGCACCGATGCCTGGCGGCCTGTTTCCCGATCCAGATGCAGGCCATAAACGATCTGATCGCCTTCCGGAATGTTTCCCCTCAGGGCGTCTTCCAGGCTGTGTTCGTCATCGACCAGCTTGAATTCAAGGAGAGCCGTTTTCCCGATCAGGTTCTTGGCCCGTGCCGTATCCTTGATTCCCGGCAACTGGATGAGAATGCGATCCTCTCCCTGGGGAATGATTTCCGGTTCGGAGATGCCGAACTGGTCCACCCGGTTACGAATCGTTTCCAGGGATTGCTCTACCGCCAGTTTTTTGATTTCCGCGGCCCGGTCCTTCCTCATCTTCAAATAGACTTTTTCCCGTCCTTCCATGGTTTCGGACGAAGCGATCTCCAGGTCGGGAAAATTATTCTTCAGGGTTTTTTCAAAAGGATCCCTTCCCGCCGGATCCGTCAGTTCAAGTGAAATCATTCCGTCGGCGGTGCGTTCGACATTGCGGAAACGGACCTTCTTCTGCATCAACGCTTCTTTCAGGTTGTTGGACATCCTTTCCAGGGTCGATTCGACCGCTTTTTGGGCGTCCACCTCCAGAACGAGATGCATTCCCCCCTGGAGATCAAGCCCCAGATGAATCTTGTCCTTGGGAAGTTTTTTGGTCCAGAAATCCGGGAGTTCGGGTACGACGGTCGGAGTCAGATAGAAGAGGGCTACCAGGAAGATCAACAAGGTAAAGGCCGCCCTGAACTGGATGCTTTTGAACATGATTAACCTCGTGGAATAGGATTTTATGATGCCTTTTGAAGGACTTCGGCGATAAAAGCCCGGGACACCTTGATTCTGACCTTGTCGGCGATTTCCAGGGTGATGACGTTATCCGTGATCGCCACAATCTTGCCGTGAATGCCGCCGGAGGTGACGACGGTGTCACCATGGGTGAGATTTTCAAGCATCTGCTTGAGTTCTTTCTGTTTTTTCTGCTGAGGGCGAATCAAGAGAAAGTAAAAAATACCGAACAGGACGACCATCATGATCAAGAAACTGATGTCCCCCCCTACCGGAGAACCGTTTCCTCCGCCACCCATTGCGTAGACGATGTCAGTCAAATCTTTTTCCTCCTTTTTTATGTCACAGCCGTAAAAAGTCCGTTTTTCCCCACCTGTCAGGAGACTGTGCCGCAATGTCATTCTGAGCCGCCAGGCGAAGAATCTATATTTTTAACATCATGAAATTATTAGATTCTTCACTTCGTTCAGAATGACATCAAACGTAAATCAGGTATGACGACACCGCCTCCGGGGGGAGGGAATTCTCAACTTTTTACGAGGCCATCAATCACGATCTTCAACAATCCCGCCATGTCTTCAGGGCGCATTGTCTTCCGCAGAATCGCCTTCCGCCGCCGCTTTCAGGAAACCTTTCTTGAAACGGTCGAACTCACCCTTTTGGATGGATATGCGAATATCCTCCATGAGGCGCAGATAAAACCGTACATTGTGAATCGTGTTCAAAATCATCGCCAGGATTTCCCTGGAAATGAAAAGGTGCCTCAAGTAGGCCCTCGAAAAATTCCTGCAGGTATAACAATCGCATGTATCGTCGATCGGCGACGGGTCATCCCGGTAACGGGCGTTTTTTATAACAACCTTTTCTTCTTTTGTAAATAATAATCCGTTCCTGGCGCACCGGGTCGGCATGACGCAGTCGAACATGTCGATGCCGCAATCGACGCAGCGCACGATATCTTCGGGTGTTCCGACGCCCATCACGTAACGGGGATGGTGCACCGGCAGACGGGGGGCCATCTCGTGGACGATTTCCATCATCGTTTCCTTCGGTTCCCCGACGCTCAATCCGCCCAGGGCGTAGCCGTCGAAGCCGATTTCCGTAATCTGTTCGAGAGCTTCCCTTCTTAAATCGAGGTGGGTTCCACCCTGAACGATGCCGAAAAGGGCCTGGTCGGGACGTGTCCTGGCCGTCCGGCAGCGCTTCGCCCAGCCCACGGTCATGTCCAGCGAAATCCTGGCCTGGTCATAGGTGGCCGGGTAGGGGGTGCATTCGTCGAAGGCCATGATGATGTCGGCTCCCAGATCTTCCTGGATGCCGATGGCCACCTCCGGGGAAATGAAGTGTTTCGACCCGTCGATATGGGATTGAAAAAGGACGCCGTCCGGGGTGATTTTTCTCAGGGCGCCCAGGCTGAAAACCTGGAATCCCCCGCTGTCGGTGAGAATCGACCCGTTCCAGTTCATGAAACGGTGCAGGCCGCCGAACCGCTTGACCAGTTCCCGTCCGGGTCTCAGGTACAGGTGGTAGGTGTTTCCCAGGATCAGGCCCGCCCCGGCCTCCTGGAGCATGGCGGGCGTCAGGGCCTTGACCGTTCCCTGGGTTCCCACGGGCATGAAGACCGGCGTGGGGACAATGCCGTGAGGCGTTTCCAGAAGCCCCGTCCTAGCTTCCCCGCCCGCCTGTTTTCCTGTCGCGGTAAAAGTCAGGCCCGGCAAGTCCATCCTCCCGTTATATCGATCGATGTCGTCATCATGATATGAACATGCAGTCTCCGTAACTGTAGAAACGGTACCGCTCCCGTACGGCTTCCGCATAGGCTTCCCGGATCAGTTCCATTCCCCCGAAGGCCGATGTCAGGAGGTAAAGGGAAGACCTGGGCAGATGAAAATTCGTCAGGAGGGCGTTTACTCTTTTAAAGCGGTATCCCGGATAAATGAATAATTTCGTGAAACCGGAGGCTGCCTTGATCCGGCCGTTCTCGTCGGCAGTCGATTCCAGAACCCGCGTCGATGTCGTGCCGACGGCGATGACTCTTTTTGCTTCCGAAATGAGGGCCGCCGTCTCGGGAGAGATTTCGTAAAATTCCTCCTCCATGGCGTGATCCTCGACATTTTCCGCTTCGACGGGAAGGAATGTGCCGTACCCGACATGAAGCGTCACCCTGGCGATGGGGATACCCGACGCCTCCAGTTGTTTCAGGATGTCCGGCGTGAAATGGAGACCGGCGGTCGGGGCCGCCACCGACCCCGGGCTGCGGGCGTAGACGGTCTGATACCGTTCCCTGTCCTGTTCGTGCCGGGATACGCCGTCCTTCCGGTTGATGTAAGGCGGAAGGGGAACGGTGCCGTAACGCTCCAGAAAGGTCTCAAAGGGCAGATCGGTTTGGAACTCGATGAGCCATTTTTTCTCCGATACGCGATCGAGTACCCGGCCCCGGCCGGATTCATTGAAAAACAGGAGGGTGCCGGGACGAACCCGCTTCCCCGGCCGGAGCAGCGCTTCCCATGTCGGCCGACAGGGATTGTAGCCCTCCTTTTGCGTCAGAAGGAGAACTTCAATGACCGCACCCGTTTCCTTTTTCCCGCGGAGCCGGGCCGGAATGACCTTCGAATCGTTCAGGACGAGGGTATCCCCCTTCCTGAGAAAATCCGGGAAGTTGAAGAAATGCCGGTGGAAGAGGGCGCCCCCGCTTTTCTCCAGGACCATCATGCGCGATTGATCCCTCTCGATGGAGGGTTCCTGGGCGATGAGTTCGGGGGGCAGATGATAATCGAAATCGGAAAGTTTCATTTACTTGATGACCGAAGGCTGGTTGTGGCCGGGCATGAATCAGATCCTGCCGAAAAAGACCAGGATGAGGCCCGAAATGACGGCTGCCAGGCCCATAAGGCGCAGGACGCGGTCCGGTATATCCGTGAGCTTCATCAGGAATGACTTGATCTTGTCGGGAAAGGCGAAATAAGGCAACCCCTCCAGGATCAGAACCATTCCCATGACGCACAGGAAAAATTTCATTCAGTCTTCCCTTCCTTTTCCTTTGCTTCGTTCCAAAGGCGATTCATTTCTTCGGGAGAGGTTTCTAACAATGTTTCATGACGATTTGCAAGGGTCTTTTCGATATAGCCAAAACGTCTTTCAAACTTATTGGTGGTTTTCCGAAGGGATTGCTCGGCATCGATCCCGGTAAAACGGCAGAGGTTCACAATGGAAAAAAGCAGATCGCCGATTTCCTCCTCGATGCACTCCTTCTCTCCCCCGTCAACGGCCTCTTTCATCTCCTTTATTTCCTCGTCGATCTTTTCCAGGACGCCGCTTGCCGTTTCCCAGTCGAATCCGACCCGGGCGGCCCGGTCCGAAATCTTCTGCGCCTTTGCCAGGGCCGGCATGGAAAGGGGATATTTCCCCAGATAACCTTCCTTCCGGACCGGTTTTTTCTCGACGTGCTCCTTGATGTAGGCCCAGTTGTTTTTGATTTCCTCGACGTCCTTCACGGCGGTGTCGTCAAACACGTGCGGATGCCGGCGGATCATCTTTTCGGATACGGCGGTGATCAGGTCGCTGAGGGTGAATTCATCCCTTTCTTCGGACAGGACGGTGAGAAACAGGATCTGAAACAGGAGATCCCCCAGTTCTTCCTTGAGGTGATCCGCCTTGCCGCCGTTGACGGCATCGATGACCTCCCAGGCTTCCTCGATCAGGTAGCGCCCGATGTCTTCCTTTGCCTGCTTTCTGTCCCAGAGACAGCCCTCCGGTCCCCGGAGTGTGCGGATAATGGTAAGGAGATCGGTTATTTCGCCGCTTAAAGGCGGAATTTTTGCGTTCATGTCGTACACACCTTGCCTTGGGTGGTGAAGGGTCCCTTTTCACTTCCAGGCCATCCATCCGCCAAGATCCGTAAAAAGTCATAAAAACCGATTTTTTATACGTAATTCGGGCGCATTTGTACCACATCCCCGAGGAGATCACAATAAAAGCTTTGAAAGGAAAGGACCAAATAATTATTGACAAAAAGTGGTCTATGGGATAGGTGAGGCTGTTTATTTTCAGAATAGACTAGGCGGAAAATAACAGAAATAAAAAAAACATGAATAACTGAAGGAGGATCTTATGAGTCAGAACGTAACCGTTCCCATGGAAGGAAAAGTAGTCAAGATCAATGTGAATGTCGGTGATAAAGTGGCAGAAGACGACGAAGTCATCATCATGGAAGCCATGAAGATGGAAATGCCCGTAACGTCGCCCGCATCAGGCGTGGTAAAGGAGATCAAGGTCGCTGTCGGTCAGACTTTCGCCGCGGACTCGGTATTGATGGTTTTAGAGTAGGCATATTATAAAGACGATTATCGAGAAGGAGAGAGACATGAATTTCGCATTGACTGAAGAACTGGAAATGCTGCGCTCGATGGCCAGGGATTTCGCAGCGGAGAAGATAGCACCTTTTGCCGACAAATGGGACGAAGAGCACTATTTCCCCTACGAAGAAGTCGTGAAGCCCATGGGCGAGTTAGGCTTTTTCGGAACGGTTATTCCCGAGGAATACGGCGGAAACAACATGGGCTGGCTGGCGGCGATGATCCTTACCGAAGAGATCGCGCGTGCGTCGAGTTCCCTGCGTGTTCAGATCAACATGCAGGCCCTGGGCTGCGCCTTCACCATTTTTCGTTACGGAACGGAAGCGGCCAAGAAAAAGTACATTGAAAAGCTCGTTACCGCGGAGTATCTCGGCGGATTCGGTATCACCGAAGCCAACGCGGGTTCCGACGTCATGGGTATAAAGTCCGTCGCCGAGGATAAAGGCGATCACTGGCTCATCAACGGCACCAAGACGTGGATCTCCAACGCGGCGACGGCCGACTGCCTGATTTACTATGCCTACACGGACCGCTCCAAGGGCAACAAGGGTCTTTCCGCATTCGTCGTCGATATGAAGAATAACACCGGCATATCCGTGACGGAACTGGACAAACTGGGCAGCCGTTCGTCACCTACCGGTGAAATCTTCATGGAGAATGTGAAGGTCCCGAAGGAAAACCTGCTGGGCAACCTCGGTGACGGCGCCAAGATCGTC
>JAGVTI010000012.1 GCA_019136935.1 Deltaproteobacteria bacterium | reverse complement strand
ACACGTAGTGATACACTCTTTCCCTACACGACGCTCTTCCGATCTTGAAAACGATGTTCTTTTCCCGGTTGTCAAAAGAGATCTGCAGGTACCCGAGTTTGAAATTCTTCTGCTTCAGGCGGGCGAGATTGACCAGGAACTCATCTCGGTCCTGGTCGTAGAGCTGATTCAGAGTAATATCGGAACTGATCTGGTTGGCGTAGAACTTAGCCTGCTCCTCCGTCTGCTGGTAATGGAGGTGAGCCAGTTCGATGGTCTGGTCAAGGGCGTTTCCTATCTTGATGCTGAACCAGTTTTCGATGCTGTAGGACAAAAAATTGATGGAGATGAGGAAGAGGATGAACGTCGGAATCAGGGACAGGCTGACGAAGGCCGTCACCAATTTGGTCCTCAATCGGGAACCGAGAATGCCCCGGCGCCTTTCAAAGACGAGTTTGACGACGTTACGGACAATCAGGAAAATCAAGAAGAGGATCAGGATGATATTGATGTTGATCAGGCCGAAGATCAGAAAGTCGTCAGATGAGCCCCAATCGACGTGGCCGCGGAAAAAGCGGTTTTCCACGAAAGTCAGGATCACAATAATCAATACGGTCAGGACGATGAGGATTCTCTCTCGTTTACGGCGTTTCGCTTCCTGGATCTCCGTCCGATTCTGGTCGGCACGCCGGTTCACCCTTTCCAAATGAACTCCTTCCGGTACCAGTTCGTTTCCGTTTCCATAAACGGCAAGAGCAGCAGGATATATCTGACAAAACGGGAATGTTGATCCTTCTCTATTTTGGCCTTGACCATCACGTAATACCTTTCCCCCCTGGTCAGAGCCCGAACGTTGATGACAGAGACACCATTGATCTCAAACAGGGATATCTTCGCTGCCTCGACGTCCTTAAATTCCGATATTTCCATCTCTTTTTCATTGAGCCGTGTCGTCACGTAGATGTTTTTCTTGACGTTATCGTATTTGATGGCGTTTCGGACAATCAGGCGGGACAGGCTCTGATCGATCCAGTACGGACGTTCCCGGTAAAAGCTGACATGGAACGTGCAGTTGACGGGAACACCGGCGTAGATGAGTTTTTCCGTATCCCCTTTCTGGATATTCTGAAGCCTTGCATAAACCAGAACGTTGCTCATGTCATCCATCACCATGACATCGCCGATCTGCCCGTTTTTCGCACAGGACGCAAGGGTAAAAGCAAGGATCAAAACAGACATGACGGCAATGAATTGAAAGATTTTTCCTGTTCCCATGGAATCCCGGCGTCCCCTATACGATTAATAATCAACTGCTTTTTCTAAGAAACTAATCCCCAAAAAGCAAGCGCTATTTGTCACAGAGGCGGCGGGATAAAAAAAAGGGAGGATTCCGGAACATATCGGAAAGGCTACAGGCGCACGGAGTCTGAAGCATCCGCAGCGGACTGACCGGTCTGACAATACGTCTCAGCCAGGCCCCTGTTTTCGTAATATCGGAGGATCTGCCAGTTCTCCGACCGGGCCATCAATTCTTTCAACAGCATGAAGTGCAACTTGTGGCCGGACTTGTAGGCCTTGAAATGTCCCATGATGGGCATGCCGATGAGAAACAGGTCACCGATGGCGTCGAGAATCTTATGCTTGACAAACTCGCTGGGATGGCGGAGCCCCTCCTTGTTGATGATCTTTTTCTCGTCCAGGACAACGGCGTTCTTCAGGGACCCCCCCAGGGCCAATCCCCGGGCCTGAAGGTATTCCACATCTTTCAGGAAACCAAAGGTCCGGGCGAAACAGATTTCATTTTCATAGGCGCTTTCGGACAAATCCAGTTCGTAGGTCTGCCGGCCGATCAGAGGGTGATCGAAACGGATTTCATAGGTGATCCTGAACCGGGGGGCCGGCAACAGCTGGGCCCACCCTTCGCCGTCCGACACGGATACGGCCTTTTTGATGACGAGGAACCGCTTTTCCGAATCCTGCTCCAAAACGCCCGCATTCTTCAGCAAATTGACGAAGGGCAGGGCGCTTCCATCCATGACGGGTACTTCCGGACCGTCGATCTCGATTACGGCGTTGTCGATACCCATTCCACGAAAGGCGGAAAGGAGATGCTCGATCGTCGAAATCGAATTCCCGTTATTGCCGATGGTGGTCGCAAGGGTTGTATCGGAAACATTTTCAATGGATGCCTTGACACGATTATGCGCCGTCGCGGCATCTTTCCTGATGAACGTGATGCCTTCATTCGCCGCAGCGGGTTTGACCGTCATGCTGATTTTCCTGCCCGTGTGCAACCCAACGCTGCTGCAGGCAACCTCTTTCTGGATCGTTCTCTGTAAATACATGGTTTGTATTTCCTAACCGGCTGATACGTATTCCCGTCACCGGGACCGTTTACCCTCCTGTTTCTAAGACTGATTTTCAGATTACAAAAAATATACCATCCGGCGAAAACCGCCGTCCGTTCCTAATATTCTCTCAACTATCCGATTTATATCTGTTTTATCCGCCACTCCATTTCGTGTCCCGACATGGATCCGCCGACTTCGTGTGTTGTTTGCGCCACAGCCGGCGGCAAGACGTTGCAAACCTTACGCAGCAACCGGACATCTGCCGAACCGCCCCACCCGTTGAGGGTCTCGGAAAAGCCCTTTTATGTCATGCGAAAGAACATCGGCACGGCTTCGCTTCATCAAGGTTCAGTCTTTGCAGAACCTTTCTCTTTCACTGTAGATACAGCCGCAGTAGTTCTGCCGGTACATGGCGCGTTCCTTTGATAACCGGATACCCTCCTGCCAGCCCTCGCGGAAATCATGGTAAAAGAAAGGGATGCCGTATTCGGCCGACAGGGATTCGGCAATCGCCACGATCAGATCGTGTTTCTGATACCGGCTGTACAAAAGCGTCGTCGTCAGGGCATCCATTCCCCGTTCCTGCGCCTCGGAAAAAGCATACCGCAATCGCTCCGCATAACAGTGACCGCACCGGTCCTCTTCTTTATAGGCCACCCCGCGGAAATACCGCTCGACGGGATAACCTTTGGCGATGAGAAGTTCCAGGGATTCTTCCCGGGCATAGGTCTTCAGCGTATCGAGACGCCGCTGATATTCGGCATACGGGTGGATATTGGGGTTGTAAAACAGTCCCAGGATGTCGTGTCCGGCGGATCTCAGGACCTTCAGGGGATAAATGGTGCAGGGACCGCAGCAGATGTGGAGCAAAATATTCATTTTTCTTGGAACAATACGTTCGGCCTCGCCCGGTTAAAACAGTTCTTTCTGCAGCTGGTTCGGCCATGTTTTGCCGAAATGCTCATAGGCCAGTTTCGTCGCTATCCGGCCCCTGGCGGTTCTCTGGAGGTACCCCTCCTGAATCAGGTAGGGCTCGTAGACATCCTCCAGGGTCGTCTTTTCCTCGCCGATGGCGGCGGAAAGGTTTTCGATGCCCACGGGACCGCCGCTGAACTTGTCGATCACGGTGAGGAGAATGGTCCGGTCCATCTGATCGAATCCTCGTTCATCGACTTCAAACTGTTCCAGGGCTTCGATGGCAATACCGTGGTTGATGAAGCCCTCGGCCTTGACCTGGGCGTAATCCCGCACACGTTTGAGCAGGCGGTTGGCGATACGCGGGGTTCCCCGCGACCGCCGGGCCAGTTCCCGGGCGCCGTCCCGGTCGATGGAGATGCCGAGTATCTTTGCCGATCTCTTGACGATCACCGCCAGTTCATCCGGCGTGTAAAAGTCGAAGCGGAAACTGATGCCGAACCGGTCCCGAAGCGGCGAGGTCAGGAGTCCCGCCCGGGTTGTCGCCCCGACCAGGGTGAAGTCGGGAATCTCCAGTTTCATCGACCGGGCGGAAGGACCCTGTCCGATGAGAATGTCGATATGAAAATCTTCCATGGCCGGGTACAGAATTTCTTCGACCACATGGGACAGCCGGTGAATTTCGTCGATAAAAAGGATGTCGTGTTCGTGAAGATTGGTCAGAATGGCTGCCAAATCACCGGGACGCTCGATAACAGGACCGGAGGTGACCTTGATATCCACGCCGAGTTCCCGGGAAACGATATACGCGAGAGTCGTTTTCCCCAGGCCGGGGGGGCCGTACAGCAGGACATGGTCCAGGGCCTCCCTTCGACCCTTTGCCGCATCGACGAAGATCGACAGGTTCTGTTTGACCTTTTCCTGCCCGATGTACTCCGAAATCGTCTTTGGCCGCAGAGACAGCTCCTCCCCTTCCTCCTCATCCATGAGGACGGGACTGACGATCGATTCCCTCTTCAACGTTCCCATGTTTTACGCGCCTTACCGAAATATGTTGAATCCGCAGAAAGTCGAAAAATGTTCTGAATGTCATCCTGATCGAATGCGAAAGACCCGACCTTACACGGGATTCTTCGTATCCGGTGCCTCATCGGATGACCCAAACGGATTTTTTACGAAACCGTCAAATGTGGAACACAGATGCTAATTCGCCAGGATCTTCAGGGTTTTCTTCAGGAGAATGTCCAAAGACATCTCCTCATCTCCGGCATCCCGTAACACCCGTTCCAGAACGTCCTGCACCGCTTGATTCTTGTAGCCCAGGTTCATCAGTGCCGACAGGGCGTCGTCCTTCATCTCCTGCACATCCGCCGACAGTGTTTTTTCGTCGGTCTGGGTACCGGAAATTTCGGCGATCTTTTTGTCCCTCAGATCAAAGATGATTCGTTCCGCCGTCTTCTTTCCCACACCCGGTATCCGGACCAGACGGTTCAGGTCGCCCCGGGCGACGGAACGGACCAGTTCCTGCGGATCAGTTCCGGAAAGGATGTTCAGTGCCAGTTTCGGACCGATGCCGGTCACGGTGATCAGGAGCTGGAAAATATCCTTTTCTCTCTGGCTGCTGAAACCAAAAAGGGTGATGGCATCCGCCCTGACCTGCGTGCAGATATGGAGGACGATATTCTCTCCGACGTCCGGCAGCTCGTAGAAGGTGGTCAGGGGAACGAAGACCTCGTAGCCCACGCCAATCGCCTCGACAACCAGCGAGACCGGTGTTTTCTCGATGAGGGTTCCGTTGATCCTGGCAATCATCAGACGACCTTCTCCTTCTGAAAATTCATATGGCAGACAGCCACCGCCAGGGCATCGGAGGCATCGGTCGGCGGCATTGCCGGCAGCTGCAGAATGGCTTGGATCATTTTCTGGACCTGGTATTTGTCCGCCCGACCGTAACCAACGACGGCGCTTTTCACCTCCAAGGGTGAATATTCGAACACCGGCACCCCTTCCGATGTCCCCGCCAGAATCGTGACCCCCCTCACCTGGGCTTGCTTGATGAGGCTTTTGATGTTTTTACCGTAAAAGACATCTTCGACGGCAAGGGCCTGCGGCTTGTTTTCCTGGATGATTTCGATGAGCTTTGTGTGAATACGCAGCAGGCAGTCCGACAGGATTTCGTTTCTTGACAGCTTGATCTCACCGTGAAGGATATGGATCGGCTTTCCCCTGATCTTCTCTATCAGGCCGTATCCCGTCACATGGGAACCCGGATCAATCCCCAGTATCTTCATGTTATTCTTATCTTGATCCCGATCGTCCTTTCACAATGTCCATGATCAATCCACATTCAATTTTTCCATAATCTCGTCGTCGATATCGAAATTGGCGTAGACATTCTGCACGTCATCGTTATCTTCGAGCTTTTCCATCATCCTGAGCATCGACTCCGCTTTGCCTGCATCCAGTTTGACTTCGTTCTGGGGGATCATGGTGATCTTCGCTTCAAGGTATGCGATACCCTGCTCTTCAACCACTTTTCTGACGTCTTCGAAGGAGGAAACATCCGTGACGATCATGAACTCGTCCCCCTCATCGCGGACATCGTCTGCGCCGGCTTCCAGGGCGAGCTCCATCAGTTTTTCTTCATCGATCACCTTCTTATCGATGGAAATGCTGCCTCTTTTCTCAAATATCCAGGCGACACATCCGTTTTCCCCCAGATTCCCTCCGCTTTTCGAAAAGATATGACGGATTTCGGCAACGGTCCGCTGCTTGTTGTCGGTCATGACTTCCACGAGAACCGCAACCCCGCCGGGACCGTAACCCTCGTA
The DNA here is from genome assembly GCA_019136935.1 of Deltaproteobacteria bacterium. Lineage (GTDB taxonomy): Bacteria > Desulfobacterota > Syntrophia > Syntrophales > JAAYKM01 > JAAYKM01. The sequence goes on along the minus strand of JAGVTI010000012.1, from coordinate 315 downwards.
AGTCAATTCTTCGAAATTGACACCGCCTTCCGCCGCACCGACCCCTTTCTTGATGGCCCGATCGATGTTATCCTTGGGCATATTCTCATTTTTAGCCGCCAGAATCGCCGCTCTCAGCCGGGGATTGCCGTCCGGGTCACCTCCCCCCAACCTCGCGGCCAGACTGATTTCCTTGATGATCTTCGTAAAGACCTTTCCCCGCTTCGCATCCGCGGCACCTTTTTTCCTTTTAATCGTACTCCACTTCGAATGACCCGACATAAAACTCTGCTCCTTGACTGCTCAGATTTGATTTTATTGAGAGTCTTTCATAAC
>JAGVTI010000080.1 GCA_019136935.1 Deltaproteobacteria bacterium | reverse complement strand
AGAGATGACGGGAAAACAGGTGGAAATGACAGTGGAGGAGGATCCTTCCCTTCTGGGCGGGGTGGTCGTGAAGGTGGGCGATACCCTGTATGATGGGAGTATCAAAAGTCAGCTCAATAATATCAGGAATCTCTTAGGGGAGGGAATATAAAACATGGATACGATCAGGGCAGAGGAAATAAGTCAGATTATTTCCAAGCAAATTAAGGATTATCAGAAAAAGTTGGACATCAGCGAGACCGGAACGGTTCTGTCCGTCGGTGACGGTATTGCCCGTGTTTACGGTGTCCAGAACGCGATGGCCATGGAGCTTCTGGAGTTCCCCGGTGGTATTCTGGGAATGGTTCTGAACCTGGAAGTGGACAACGTCGGTGTTGCCATTCTGGGTGAAGTAACCCATATCAAGGAAGGCGACATTGTCAAGAGAACCGGTAAGATTGCCCAGGTTCCCGTTGGGGAAGAGGTCCTGGGGCGTGTTATCGATGCGACGGGCGCACCGATTGACGGCAAGGGGCCGATTGATGCAAAGCAGTTCCGCCGGATCGAAATGATTGCACCCGGCGTGATTCAGCGCCAGCCGGTTAATCAGCCTCTGTACACGGGTCTCAAGGCGATCGACGCCATGACGCCTATCGGGCGCGGGCAGCGGGAGCTGATCATCGGTGATCGTCAGATCGGTAAAACGGCCATTGGTATCGATGCCATTATCCGCCAGAAGGATACGGGAGTAAAATGTATCTATGTCGCCATCGGTCAGAAAAAATCGAGGAAAATCTGCGTAAGAACGGTGCCATGCCCTATACCTGTGTCGTTTCCGCCTGTGCGAGCGATCCGGCGACGCTGCAGTATATTGCCGCCTACGCGGGTTGCAGTATCGGCGAGTACTTCCGTGATAAAGGCGAAGATGCTCTGATCATCTACGACGATCTTTCCAAGCAGGCCGTTGCCTACCGGCAGATTTCCCTGCTTCTCCGGCGTCCTCCCGGACGTGAAGCCTATCCGGGCGACATTTTCTACAACCATTCGCGGCTTCTGGAGCGGGCGGCTCGTGTCAGCGAGGATCTCGGCAGCGGGTCACTGACGGCGTTACCCATCATCGAGACCCAGGCCGGCGACGTTTCGGCTTACATTCCGACCAACGTTATTTCCATTACGGACGGCCAGGTTTATCTGGAGCCGAGCCTGTTCTTCTCCGGTATCCGTCCTGCCATCAACGTCGGTCTGTCCGTGTCGCGTGTCGGTGGCGCGGCTCAGGTGAAGGCCATGAAGCAGGTGGCGGGTACGCTGAAGCTCGACCTGGCCCAGTATCGTGAGCTGGCTGCTTTTGCACAGTTCGGCAGCGATCTGGATAAGGCGACGCAGATGCAGCTGGAAAGAGGTGTCCGCTTGGTGGAACTGCTCAAGCAGCCTCAGTTCCAGCCGATGTCCCTGGCGGAAGAAGTTGTGGTTCTTTTCGCGGGTACGAGGGGGTTCCTGGATAAGTACGAAGTCGCGAAGCTTAAAGATTACGAGAGCCAGGTTCTTGCCTTCGCCAAGAGTAAATATCCCCAGATCATGGATGAAATCGATAAGCAGATGGTGATCAGCCCGGATCTCGAGGCGAAGATGAAGGATATGCTGAAGGAATTTGATTCCGTCTTTGTAGCTGGTTAGGATCTGTTCAAGTAGTGTACAACCGAAAAAAGGGAGATTAGTTTAATGGCCGCGTTAAAGGACATTAAAAGAAAAGTCAGCGCTGTTCAGAAGACAAAGCAGATCACGAAGGCGATGAATATGGTCGCGGCGTCGAAGTTCAAGGCGGCGCAATTGAGAATGGAGAATTTCCGGCCCTATGCGTCGAAATTCATGGATGTATTGAGCAGTTTGGCTCTGCGTGTCGATGCGAATTCACATCCTTTGCTTGCCGTTCGTGAAGCGAAAAAGCTGCGTGTCATCTGCATGACATCGGACAGGGGATTGTGCGGTGGTTTCAACAATAACCTGATCAAGGCGACGGAGCGTTTTGTCAAGACGAAAAGAGATGAAGGCAAGGATGTTGCGATCGTACCCATCGGGAGAAAAGCCAGAGATTATTTCCGG
>JAGVTI010000302.1 GCA_019136935.1 Deltaproteobacteria bacterium | reverse complement strand
TTGAAACCCCTGAGTCTCCTTGCCGCGGGCGGCGTCCTGGCAGGGTCGTTCCTCCACTACATCATTCACGGGCCGAAAACCCCGGATGAAGACAATCAATAAAGGAAGGGGTGAGTCGATATGAAAAAAGGGATGATCAAAGCAACGGATGCGTTTGAACGTGTCGTACACTGGAGCCTGGCGCTTTCCTGCCTCCTTTTGTGCATCACCGGGTTGGGGATGATGTTTCACTCCTTCAACTTTATCGGAGACATGATGGGCGGGTTGCGGTCTTTGAAGTATGTTCACAATTTTGCGGGGCTGTTTTTCGGTGTGGCCCTGTATTTTACGATCCGGATGTGGTGGAAGGAAGCGGGCGTGTTTTCCTTTCCCGAAGATCTGGACTGGATCAAGGTTGCCGGCGGTTACCTGTGGCATGTGGACAAGGTGCCGGAGGTGGGGAAGTACAATCCGGGGCAGAAGGCGTTTTTCCTGGCGGTGGCCGGTTTCGGGGTCATCATGGTTCTGACGGGCCTGATCATGTGGTTTCCCCTGTCCTTCCCGGCGATGCTCGTTCGCTGGATGTTTGTCCTGCACGCGCTGGGTTTCGTGACGATCTTCGCGTTTTTCTTTGTCCACCTCTACCTGGGGACGATCGGATCTCCGGGCTCGGCGCCGGCGATGTTTTCGGGCTGGGTGACCAGGGCGTGGGTGAAGAAACAGCACCCCAAGTGGCTGAAGGAAATGGAGGAGCATGGAACGCTCGTAGTCTACGGTGAGGAAAAAAAACCCCACGGGCATACCGGGTAACCGGCCGGATATCGGAATCCTGAACGGAAGGGCTGTTCATGAAGAGAACAGCCCTTCTTTTTTTTGTCTTGATATTGGACGGGAAAGACATTAAACGTCAGAAGACGCTTTTCATCCGACCTCACAGCGCAGGCGGAGGTTCTTATGGTTCAATGGAATATCCTGATGGCCTTATTCCTGATCGCCTTCTTTTCCAAGGCTTTGGTCAAATGGGTGCTGTCGTATTTGAATGTGGCTCATCTGAATCGCCACGGGGGATGTGTGCCTGAAATTTTTGCCGGGGATGTCGATGGTAAAACACTCGGCCGAATGAGGGACTACACGGTGACCGGGTCGAGATTCTCGACAACGGAAGATCTCTTTGAGGATGGATTCCTGCTTTTGTTTCTTCTGACCGGCGTCTTTGTCTGGTTTGACGGCTGGGTTCGTTCCTGGAGATTCAGCACCACCACGGCGGGGCTCTGGTTTTCGGACCAGCTCAAAAGCACCCTGATTTCCCTGGTCCTGCTGGTTGTTTTCCTGTCCCTGCTTTTCGCGTTGATGCGGTGGACTCCCGGAACGTGGTGGCTCTGGGTGTGGCTTGTCTTTTCCGTCTTTCAGCTTTTGCTGTCCTGGATTTATCCGGTGTTGATCGCCCCCCTGTTCAACAGGTTCGTTCCCGTGCAGGATGAGGCCCTGCGGGGCCGCATCTTCGCGCTCATGCAGCAATGCGGGTTGAAGGCGAAAGAGATCTACCAGGTCGACGCCGGAAAAAGGAGCCGGCACACCAATGCCTATTTTACGGGATTGGGCCGGACGAAGCGCATCGTTCTGTACGATACCCTTCTCTCCGCCCACGATCACGAGGAGATCTTATCCATCCTGGCCCATGAAATCGGCCACTGGAAAAAGAGGCATGTTTTCAGGCAGATTCTCACGCTGGAGTTGTTTGCCCTGGTGCTGCTCCTCGGAATCCATGCCCTCGTCGAATGGCCCCTTTTGTACCGGACCTTCGGTTTTGCCGAAGCCACCCCCTACGTAGGGGTGTTTCTGGTTGTGATTCTGCTTGAACCCTTCCTGTATTTTCTCACGCCCGTTCTGTCGATCCGGGCCAGAAGATACGAGCGGGAGGCGGACCGCTTCGCCTTTGAGTGCATCGGTACCGGCGTGCATCTGGCACGGGCCATGAAGAAGCTGGCCAAGGACAACCTGGCCAACCTCCATCCCCATCCCCTTTACGCCTGGTTTTATTACTCTCACCCTCCTTTGACCCGCAGGATCGCCGATCTCCAGAAAATGGGGAAAACATGATGTCCCTGCGGAACGAACCGGTCTTTCAGGGCCGCGGCGGGGGTTAGACTTCTGATCCGTAGAACACCGGGATGGCTGAAGATAGGAACGATTCTTTCCCCATTCGGAGGTCAACCGGGGCGTTTAACGGACCCGTCCTCCCGCCTCGGGTTCGCGGTCGAAGGTGAGGACCGTCAACGTGTCCGCGGCATCGGTCGCGAGAATCATTCCCCGGGACTCCACCCCCATGAGCTTGGTCGGTTTGAGGTTCGCCACGACGACGACCTTTTTGCCGATCAATTCCTCCGGCTTGTAGGCCTTGGAGATCCCGGCGACAATGGTCCGTTCCTCGCCGATATCGATCAGGAGTTTCAGGAGCTTGTTCGACTTCGGCACCGGTTCCGCTTTCAGGATGACGGCGACACGCAGGTCGACTTTTTCGAAATCCGCGAATTCGATTTCCGGCTTCACCGGCGGAATCTCCGCTTTGGGAGGCGGAGGCGGCGCCAGGGTTTCCTTCTTCAGCTCAATTCTGGGAAAGAGCGTCGGACCCGGTTTGAGGGAACGGCCCGCCGGCAGTCCCCCCCAACCGGCAATCGTCGTGTAATCCTGGCGATCGATCTCTTCGATGCCGAGCTGTCCCAGGATCTTCGCCCCCGTGCCGGGCATGAAGGGGGTGATCAGGACGGCCACCGTCCGCAACGTTTCCAGAAGATGGTACAGGAGGGTCCCCAGGCGCTCCCTGCGGTCCGGATTCCGGGCCAGGTTCCAGGGCTCCTGCTCGACGATGTATTTATTGGCCGTGCCGATCAACTCCCAGATGGCCATCAGGGTCTTGTGGAACGCGAGTTCCTCGAAAGCGGCTCCGGCTTCCCGGATGACCCGCTTAGCCGTGTCGATCAGGGCCTGGTCGATGGGCTCCGTTTGGGATGAAGCGGGGACCTTGCCGTCGAAATACTTGACCGTCATGGCGATCACCCGGCTGACCAGGTTTCCGAGATCGTTGGCCAGGTCGGCGTTGGTCCTCTGGACGAAGCTTTCCTCGCTGAAACTGGAATCGAGGCCGAAGACCATGTCCCGAAGGAGAAAATAGCGGAAGGCGTCGAGACCGTACTTGTCCTTCAGCTCGAGCGGCTTGACCACGTTCCCCAGGCTTTTGGACATCTTGCTCTGGTCGACGTTCCAGTAGCCGTGCACATTCAGGTGGCGGTAGGGCTCGATTCCGGCGGCTTTCAGCATCGTGGGCCAGTAGATGCCGTGGGGTTTCAGGATATCCTTGGCGATCAGGTGCTGGGCTGCGGGCCAGAAGACGGGAAAGTTTTCCCCGCCGGGATAACCGATGCCGGTGATGTAGTTGATCAGGGCGTCGAACCAGACGTAGGTTACGTAGTTCTCGTCGAAGGGAAGCGTGATTCCCCAGGTGAGGCGGCTCTTCGGGCGGGAGATGCAGAGATCTTCCAGGGGTTCCCGCAAGAACGCCAGGGCTTCGTTCCGGTACCGCTCCGGCCGGATGAAATCGGGATGGTCCTGGATGTACCGAATCAGCCAGTCCTGGTACTTGCCCATCCGGAAGAAGTAGTTGCTCTCCTTCCGGTACTCCGGCTCCGTCTGATGGTCGGGGCACTTGCCGTCCACCAGTTCCTTTTCCATGTAGAACCGTTCGCACCCCACGCAGTAATAACCCTCGTAACTGCCGAAATAGATGTCTCCCTTATCGTAGACGTCCTGAAGGATGCTCTTTACCGTCTTGATATGGTTTTCGTCGGTCGTGCGGATGAAATAATCGTTCGTGACGGACAGCTCGGGCCACAGGGCGCGGAACTGTCCGCTGATCCCGTCGGCGTATTCCTTGGGCGTGACCCCGGCCTTCCGGGCCGCTTCGGCGATTTTGTCACCGTGTTCGTCCGTTCCCGTCAGGAAGAAGGTTCTGTATCCGTTCATGCGGTGGTAACGGGCCATGACATCGGCGACGATGGTGGTGTAGGCGTGCCCGATATGGGGCGATGCGTTGACGTAATAAATCGGGGTGGTTACATAAAATATCTTGTCCATGTCTCTGATCCTTTCTGCACCGGACAATGGGGGGATTCTCCAGATTTTATTTCTTTTTCATGCTCAGGGCGATCTCTTTTCCGTCTTCCAGAATGACGGCCACTTCTCCCCGGGGAACGTTCTGGCGGACGACTTTCCCCTTGCCTTCAGGAGTGTCGATCACCTTTCCGCATTTCGGCATGTCCTTCTTCAGGTCGAGGTAGGCGTCGTATTCGAAGGCGAGGCAGCACATCAGGCGCCCGCAGAGGCCCGAAATCTTTTCGGGATTCAGGGACATGTTCTGTTCTTTCGCCATTTTGACGGTGACACGATCGAGATTGTGAAGGAGCGTCGCGCAGCAGACTTCCCTGCCGCAGATACCCAAGCCCTTGATCATCCGGGCTTCCTGGCGGGCGCCGATCTGCCGGAGCTCGATCTTGATCCGGAATTTCTGCACCAGATCCTTGACCAGTTCGCGGAAATCGACCCGGTTTTCCGCCGTAAAGTAGAACACGACCTTGCTCCGGTCGAAAAAACACTCCACGTCGATGAGTTTCATGGGGAGTCCCCGTGCTTCGATACGCTCGGCGCAGTAATTCCGCGCGTTCTTTTCGAGCTTCCGGTTTTCCTCCCTGACGGGATTGTCCGCATCCGAGACTTCGCGGACGACGGGCTTCAGGTCCGGAGGCAATCCCTCCTTCGGGACGGATCTGACTTCCGTGATTACCGATCCCAATGCGAGCCCGTTTTCTGTTTCGACGATTACCTGAGTATCTTTCTTAAGAGAGGGAAAAGGGGACGAAAACCAGTAGATCTTTCCTTCTTTCCGAAACTTTACCCCGACGACATCCTTCAAAAAAACTACGCCTCCTGCTGCCGTTGATGGACGAGTTTAAACATCATTGATTCCAAAGTCAACGCTTTATTGGCATTTTGGTCGATCGCGAGAAGAGCCTGCCCGACGGTCCGCAGATGTTCCAGCAGTTCCGTGCCGTCGAAACGGCGGATCAGGGAGGAGATGACGTCCATCCGGTCCCGGTTGATCAGGGAATCTTCGCTCCGTGTTTCCCGGAAAACCAGGGCGTCTCGGTAGCAGGATTGGATGACGGCCAATTTACGCGTGATGTCTTCCCGGTCCTTCCCGAATTCCGCGGAAAAACCGAGTAACTTCAGGATATCACGATCGTGCATGGCCATCAGGTCATCCAGGGTTTTATCCCGGAAAGCACGGTAATTCCCCGAGACCATTTCGATTGCCCGGGCCAGGCTGCCGCCGGAGGCGCCGGCGATCATGGCGGCGTCCTCCTCTTCCAGGGCGTGATGATCCCGCAGGTAGGAAGCGATGGTGTCTCGGTTCAGGGGAGAGAAACGAACCTGCTGGCACCGTGAAAGGATCGTTTTCGGCAGACCGGCGGGATTCCCCGAGACCAGGATCAGGAGATTCCCCGGTGCCGGTTCCTCCAGGGTTTTCAGCAGGGCGTTGGCCGACGTGATGTTCATCCTGTCCGCGTCGTCGATGATGATGATCCGGTTTTTCCCCTCCAGCGGCTGGTACTGCATCTGTGCCTGCAGGTCCCGGATGGCCTTGATGCGAATGAACTGGCCTTCCGGTTCAAGGAACAGCAGGTCGGGGTGGTTGTGGTGATCCGTTTTCAGACAGGAGGGGCAACGATTACAGGCATCGAACGACGCGACGTTCGCGTTGTTGCAGTGAATCCGTTTGGCCAGGGCGATGGCGACCGTTTTCTTGCCCACGCCGGTCATGCCGGAAAAAAGATAGGCATGGGGGATGCGATTCTTTTCCAAGGCGCCCGTAAGAAGGGCTAGCTGCTTCTCATGGCCGTATATGGATCGACGGGGCATGTGATTCTACCCCCCGATCCAGCTGTTCAGCCGATGCCGGATCTCCTGCTGCAGATCGCCGATCTCTCTCGTTCCGTCGAGAACGATGAAACGATCCGGCTCCTTCTCGGCTAAAAAAAGGTAACCTTCCCGGACCTGTTGATGGAACGCCAGGGCCTCCTTCTCAAAGCGGTCTTCCCGGGGCAGGTCCCGCTGCATGTCCATGCGGTGTGATGCGCGGCTGAGGCCGAGTTCCACCGGAACGTCGAAAAGAAACGTTTTATCCGGTTTCAGGGATGCCGTCGCGATCTCGTTCAGACGATGAATCCGCTCCATGGAGATTCCCCGTCCGAATCCCTGGTAGGCAAGGGTTGCGTCGGTGAAGCGATCGCACAGGACGATGCTTCCCGACTCCAGTGCCGGCCGGATGACCGTTTCGACATGCTGGCAGCGTGAAGCCTGGAAAAGAAGCAACTCCGACAGGGCCGTGATGGCGAAGGAATGCCGATTCAGAAGAATATCCCGGATCCTCCGCCCCAAAGGTGTTCCTCCCGGCTCTTCCGTCACCAGGCAAGGAAGCCCGCATTGTCGCAGGTGATCCGCCGCCATCCCGATTTGGGTGGTCTTACCCGATCCCTCTACTCCCTCGAAAGTAATAAAACACGCCATGGGCGTTTCTCCGCAGAATTTTCACAACGGGGAATACCCAAAAAAAGGGAACCCGCCTTCACGTTCACCTTATCCGGCAAAGGTTCCCTTCGATAGTTGGTTCCGCCCGCTGACGGTTATTTCTTTTCCCCTTTGATCGCTTCGACGGGACAACTTTCAGCGCAGTCTCCACAGTCGGTGCACTTGTCGGCATCGATCACGTACTTGTCGCTTCCCTCGCTGATCGCCGCCACGGGGCAAACATCTTCACAAGCGCCGCAGGAAATACAATCATCGGTAATTACGTGGGCCATAATTCTCTCCTTGTTTTAAAGTATTGATATGGACAGGGGAGCAGCTTCCCCCTTGTCTTTTACGATTCGGAAATGACTTCCTTTACCTCGGGGACCTGTTTCTTCAGGTACTTTTCAATCCCCATTTTCAGGGTCATCTGGGACATGGGGCAGCCGTGACAGGCTCCGGTCAGCCGGACCTTGACCACGCCCTCCGGGCTGATATCGACCAACTCGACATCTCCACCGTCCGCCTGCAGGCTCGGCCGGATCTGATCGATGACTTTCTGTACTTTTTCCTTCATGAAGATACCCTCCTTTTACGTTGATGCCTGACCGTCAGCGGGGCATGTAACGTGCCATTTCTTTCGTCAGACTTTTGGCCACATCAGGCAGGCCGGGCCTGATGACCAGGTATTTTTCCGCCCTGATGTGACGCGCCTCCCAAACCAGTTTTCCCGTTGCGGCGTCCGCCATCCGGATGCCCAGGCCGACTTTCGCGACCTTGGTGTCCCCTTCCTTGATGTAATTCCAATAGTCAAGGCTGACGATGAGCAGGGCGTCGGCCTGGGAGATCCCGCCGATTTTCCGGCTCAGTTCAGGGTCCGAATAATTCAGTTTCTCCAGTTTTTCCAGGTAGGCCGTAACGGCATCCCGCAGCTCCTGATTCGTACCCGATTGCTTCATCAGGGTATCTGCCGACACGACGCGGGAGAACCACTCCTTTTCGATCAAGGCGTCAACGACGGCCTGATCGATGATGCCTTGCGCTTCCGCGTAGGATCCCACCCCCACCGGAAGGACCACGATTCGTCC
>JAGVTI010000169.1 GCA_019136935.1 Deltaproteobacteria bacterium | reverse complement strand
AGATACTCCCTTTGAGATACTTTGCAGATGAGCTTTTCCCTCAAGAGCTCTTATCCCCTGGAAATGTTTGTCCCGGAATTCCGTGCCGTTTAGGTCTTTCTGGATCGGAGGGTTTCCCTGTTTTTAGGGGGCTGACGGAGCCCGGCGCGGAATGTCATGGCGGGAAAGGCAACCCTTCCGGCCCGGTTTCTCCGGCGCCCAGGAACCGTCTCGGTTCCTGCCGAAGGGGTTCATTTCTTCCATTGGGGAAGACAAGGGGACATAAATTGATTAACGAAAACGAAAAGGGGAGGGTAGAAAAAGGATGAGTAACGAGAATTTGGAAGGTAAGAGATGGTGGATTGCCATTGCGGCAATCGTGATGCAGCTGTGCCTGGGGACGGTTTACGCGTGGTCCGTTTTTAAGAAGCCCCTGATGACGTCCCATGGATGGAGCGAACCCGGGGTTCAGGCGACCATGATGATCATCATGGCGGTGATCGGCATCTCCGCGGCTTTCGGCGGCAGCTTGGTTGACAAGAAGGGACCCCGTTTTGTCGCCACGATCGGCGGCGTTCTTTTTGGTATCGGAACGCTTTTGGGCGGCCTGGCGGATCAGATCGGAAGCATCTGGCTGCTCTACATCGGATACGGTGTCATCGGCGGCCTGGGAAACGGCTTCGGCTACGTGACGCCGATCGCGACCCTGATCCGTTGGTTCCCGGATAAACGCGGCTTGGTCACGGGTCTCGCCGTGATGGGCTTCGGCGCCGGCGCGTTCTTCATGGGGAAAATCGCTCCCGCCATGGTGAATTCCATCGGGGTTGCCACCACCTTCTATATCTGGGGTGTGATTTTCCTGGTTCTGGTGACGGGCGCTGCCCAGGTCTATAAAAACCCCCCCCAGGGATGGCTTCCCGCAGGTTTCAAACCGGCCGCATCCAGTGTTTCCGCCGCCGATTCGTTTTCTTTTGACGAAGCCGTGAAGACCCCCCAGTGGTGGATGCTCTGGGGCATGTTGTTCCTGAACGTTTCCGCCGGGTTGGGTCTGCTCTCCCAACTGTCTCCCATGGCGCAGGATCTGATCGGGAAAACCCAGGGAATCACCGATCCGAAGGTCCTGGCCGTCGCCGGCGGATCCATCCTGGCCTATGCTTCGATCTTCAACGGTCTGGGCCGTCTCTTCTGGGCCTCCGTGTCCGATTACATCGGCCGGAAGAATGTCTTTATCATCATGTTCATCACCCAGGCCCTGCTTTATATCTACCTGCCCCAGGTGGCCGGCGTGTTCCTCTTTACGGTCATTGCCTGTTATCTGCTGGCCTGCTATGGCGGTGGATTTGCAACGATGCCCGCCTTTGCGGCCGACTCTTTCGGCCCCGGCTACATCGGTAAGGTCTATGGAATCATGCTGACGGCGTGGGGCTGCGCCGGCGTGTTCGGTCCCCTGGTTTTCAGTATCCCGGCGATCAAGGGAATTGCCCTCTACGTGGCGGCGGGTATCCTGGGCCTGGGCTTCCTGATTGCCATCAGTTACCGGCCTCCCAAGCGCAAGGGCGCCCATTAAGCGGAAACGATCTGTCATTTCAACAGAAAAGGCGGGCTAAGCCCGCCTTTTCTGTTTCCTTGCCCATCTGGAGGTGTCTGTTTACAGGATTGAATCCAGAGAATTCTGAATCTGCCGGATCTCTTCTTCCAGTTCTTTTTTCGACAGGATTCCTTTCCGTTCCAGGAGGTTAACGATCGCTTCCAACTGGATGGATTCCAGAATCATCATGGATTGCAGTTCGGCAAAATCGTCCTCGCCAATCAAGTCCGCCATAATTGTCCTTCCTTAAAAGAATGAATTATCCTGGAAGATGAACCGGATCCGGCAGCCGTGCACGGCCGGCGATGAAACCGGTCTGCGGCGCGATTGCCATGGATGACGGTTCAGGCGTCCGAAGATGAGAAGGGCTATAACACATCGCCTTTCGTGTTGACAAATCATTTGTCCGTACCTTAGAACAATCGTATTTAAGTGACTCGGCAAGTCGATCGGCGCGGAAAGGAGCCGGGATGTCTTTGTCTCTCGACGCGGAAGGAAAATATTCCCCCTTTATATATGCCCTGTGGGGCTTTTCCATCGTGGCCGTCACAGTCCTTTCTCTGTACCCTCATGCCGAAGTGCCCATCGGCGTCCGCGGTATCGACAAGGTCGGTCATTTTTTCGCCTACCTTTGGCTTGCCCTGCTTCCCGCTTTGGTCATGAAGAGCCCGAGACGGAGCGTCCTTTTGTTTGCAGGCCTGGTATCGCTGGGCGTGCTGCTGGAGGTCGGGCAGATGTATGTGCCCGGACGGATGTTTTCTTTCGCCGACATGGGGGCCGATGCGGCGGGTGTCATCTCGGGTATTTTCATGGGAAAACGATACCGGGCGGGACTGTGGAAACGGTTACCGGCGAAGTAAACAGCCGGGTGGTGAAGGGAGAGGAACATGGAGGTAAAACCGGAGCAGATCTGGGAAAATATTGAAAAAATCCACGGGATGTCGCCGGTTGTCCATAACATCACGAATTATGTGGTGATGAACAATACGGCCAACGCGTTGCTGGCCCTGGGAGCGTCTCCGGTCATGGCGCACGCCGGTGAGGAAGTCTCCGACATGGTCGGTATCGCCGGGGCCCTGGTGATCAACATCGGGACTTTGAGCCGTCCCTGGGTGAAATCGATGGGGCTGGCCATGAAGGCGGCCCGGGAGAAAGGTGTCCCCATCGTCTTTGATCCGGTGGGGGCGGGCGCTACGCCTTACCGGAGCCGGACGGCCCGGGAACTGGTGAAGACGGCGACACCGGCGATTATCCGGGGCAATGCCTCCGAGATCATGGCGATGGCCGACGGGATGACCAGGACCAGGGGAGTGGACAGCCTGGACTCTTCCCATCATGCCCTGAATGTTGCAAAGCAGCTTGGCCTTGATCTCGGCGCGGTGATCTGCGTCAGCGGCGAGATCGACTATATCGTCGATTCCGCACGGGCTTTCCAGGTGCGAAACGGTCATCCCATGATGCCGAAGGTGACGGGTCTTGGTTGTACCGCGACGGCTTTATGCGGCGCTTTTGCCGCCGTGGAGAAGGATTCGTTCATGGCCGCGGTTTGCGCCATGGCCGTGATGGGGATCACCGGGGAGATTGCCGGTGAAGATTGCCCGGGGCCCGGCAGTTTCCAGGTCCGGTTCGTGGATGCGCTTTACGGCCTGACGGAGAGGGACATGGCGCGAATCAAAGTGGAGGGCGTATAATGGAGGGGCTTTATCTGGTGACGGACCGGGAACTCTGCGGAGGCCGGAGCATCGAATGGGTGGTTTCCCGGGCCGTTTCGGGCGGGGTCCGGTATGTCCAGCTCCGGGAAAAGGACACGTCGACAAGGGCGTTCATCGATCTGGCAAAGCGGGTCAAAGAAATCCTTCTGCCCCTGGATATCCCCCTGATCATCAACGACAGGGTGGATGTGGCGCTCGCCGCGGGGGCCGACGGCGTTCATGTGGGACAGGACGACATGCCTTACGAAACGGCCAGGAGGATCCTCGGCCCTTCGTTCCTCATCGGACTTTCCGTGGAAACCTGGGAGGACGTCGTTTCCGCCCAGGATCTGGATGTCGATTACCTGGGGGTCAGCCCGGTCTTTGAAACGCCGACGAAAACGGACACGAAAGGCATGTGGGGCCTGGAAGGGCTGGCCAGGATCAGGGCCTATTCAAGACACCCCCTGGTCGGCATTGGGGGGCTCAACGCGGCCAATGCGGAAGCGGTTGTTCTGGCGGGGGCGGATTGCCTCGCCGTGGTGTCCGCGATCTGTGCCGATGCCGATCCCTTCCGGGCGGCGAGGGACCTGGATGAAATCATCCGGGGGGCGTTGCGAAAACGACCGGTGCGGCCGGCGGGAGCCCGATGAAACAGTCGCTTGATCTCATCGTTTTTGACTTTTCCGGGACTCTCAGCCTGACGGCCGTCGAATTCGGCAAGTCGGAAAAACTGGTTCCGGTGCTGGAAAAAAGCGGTCTCGTCAAGTTGGGAGTTGCCTCTGAAGCCTTCTTCTGGGACGAGATCGTCTATCCGACCTGGGTGGAGGGGAGCACCACCGGCCGGGGATACCTGGGGGTGCTCACGGACCGCATCCGGGATCTGGGGCTTCATGCCCCGGAAGATCCCCATCCGGATGAAACCATTCAAGGCGCGGTATCCTATCTGCTGGACCGGTACTTCGACCAGTGCCGGATCGACATCCGGTGGCGGACCCTTCTGCAGGATTTGAACGAATCTCCCTCCGTACAGGTGCTGATCGCAACGGATCATTATGCGGAAGCGACGTCCGTGATCGCGGGCCGCCTGGAGGATTGGCGTATCGATGCGGTGACCCTCTCCCAGGCGGTGCCGGGAACCAGGAACCCGTTTATCGTCGCCAATTCCTCGGACATGGGTTTTCACAAGGCGGATATTCGCTTCTGGCGGCTGGTTTCCGACAAACTGTCCCTCCCGGAACCCTACCGGGTTCTGCTGGTCGACGATTTCGGCGGCAACGAGGACAGCAGCGACCCCTATGGAGACCCCGGGCGGGTTTCGGTCCGCCGGCAGGAAACGGATCGCGTGCTCCGGGATGTTTTCGGGGACCGGGTCGAGATTTATTCCTTTCTCGTGGAGAAGGCGAACGGCATCACCCGGGAAGCCGCGGACCGGGACGGTCTTTACGGCTTTTATATTTGCCGGGCTGTTTCTCATATCAGGTCGTTTCTCGGTTTGGGACGGCCGCTGTGATATCCGGGGGACCGGACGGAAAGATGAATCATGAAACCGGCGGCGGAATGTTTCCGGAAGAGAACCTGCACCCGGGTGGAAAATGATGAACTGGTTTTCCCTGACGCTAATCTGCTTCTTTCTCTACGGGATGCAGCGCTTCCTCTACAAGGTGTCGGCACAGAGGAACTGCAACACTGCGTGGACCACCCTGTCCTTCATGGGAACGGTGGCCCTCATCAGCACCTTTCTCTGGTTCGGTTCGGATGAGGTCCTGAAAAACCTGCCCTGGCTTCTGCTCCTTTCCCTGATCAACAGCCTGACCTTTTTCGTCGATACGATCGTGACCATCGAAGCCCTCCGGTACCTTCCGACGACGGTCGTCTATCCCGTGACGCGGATGAGCGCCGTCCTTGTGGTGATCTTTTCCGTAGTCTATTTCCAGGATCGGCTGAACCCCTACCAGATCACCGGAATCGTCCTGGCCATCGGCGTCATTCTGACACTGACCCGGTTTTCCGAGGAGGAAAAACGCGAATACGGAAATATCCGCAAGGGGCTCGTCCTGATCGTTCTGGCCGTGCTTTCCGGGACTGTGGCGGCGGTTTCCAGCAAGTTCGCCGCCCTCTACACGAATCAGATGGCCTTTATCGCCCTGACCTATACGCTCAGCATGCTGTTCTCCCTGGGATTGCGGAAGCCTTTTGAAAAAGGGGGCGCCAGCCCCCATTACGGTGAGGCCCTGCTGATCGGGTTTATCATGGGGCTCGTGAATTTCGGAGCCTTTTATACTCTTCTGAAGGCCATGGAAATCGGTCCCTTGTCCCTGATCATTCCCGTTGTCGGGATGAACTTCGTCATCGCCAATATCCTGGCGTCCATCGTCTACGGGGAAAGACTTACCTGGCTGAAGGCGGCCGGAATCCTGATGACCGTGGCGTCTTTACTGCTGATGAAGCTGGGCCAGTCTTGATGCCGGGCGCCCGGCGGCACCATTTATGACTTGATGTTGAGGTGCCCTTCCTTGGCGAAGGGGATTTTGACACTGCCCCAGAGCAGCTTGAGATGAACGGTTCCTTCGACTTTGTAGGGGACATCCTTTCCCAGGATAAATGATTTGAAGCAGGTGCCCATGTCATCGAATCCGATGGTCAGGGGGATGGTGATCTCCCTGGCGGATGAAGCGGGTACCTGAAACGGTTCGGCGTAAACGCCTTTTCCCGCCTCCTGTTGATCCAGCACGAAGCGATACTCCAACGATTTAAAATTCAAAGCGAACTTGTTGGGGTTTTTGACCTCGACGGTCAGCAGGGCCTTCAACTCCTTCATCGAATGGAGGGTTAAAGAAACCTCTTTCAGGGCGAAGGCCGGTTTTTCCGCGATCCGGCCCACACAGGAACACAGGAGGCATAAAGCGGCCAGGATGAAGATTGTCCCGACATGTCGGGCGCTTTTATATTTTTTCATATCGGCACCGGATTTTTTTTATTTTGCCGGATATATAGCACACCGGCGGATAAATGGAATATTTATTGTGATCCGGTGTTTCCCGGAGAGCATCTTTTTGACAGGGAGGGTGAAATCTGGTACACCAGAGCGCATTAAAAAAAGGAGAGAGCCTCATGGAAAACAGGGACGAACTTTTTGCGCTGATACAGACGGATAAAGGGTTGATCCGGATCCGGCTTTTCGCCGACCGTGTTCCCGTAACGGTCGGCAATTTCGCCAAT
>JAGVTI010000078.1 GCA_019136935.1 Deltaproteobacteria bacterium | reverse complement strand
ATGGCATGAATGCGTTTCGTATAGAACAGGATGCGCTCCGTCAGGGTCGTTTTCCCCGAATCGATATGGGCGCTGATTCCGATATTCCTTATGTTTTTACTTGCTTGTGACATAATCATTCCTTTTTTTCGTAGAAAAAAGCCATCCCTGGAAGAATTCGCTTCCCCGGATTTCTGGGTTAGTGAAAACAATTTTCTGACAGTTAATTTAGGTTATATTTGGATTAAGATCCGGCGACACTGCTTTTTATGTTGGAATCCTGCTCAAGAAACCGCCCAGAAATCAAATTCCGCTCTGAAATACCTGTTTAAACACCACGACAACGCCAATACGCTGCTGTAAAGGTTGCGAAGCCTATGTCTTTGCGCTTGATTTGTCAAGAAATATTTATTCAACCGGCACGTTTTTAATGCTATAGTCATCAGCATGAAAGATGCTATTCTGATTTCGGACTAAGGACAACTTGAAAAGAGATGGATTATTTCATCAATACGACACAGGATTACCACATCAGCGACTTGAACTCCCTCGGGTGGGAGTTGACCGTCTCGAATTGTCTTTATCCGGACCGGAGTCCCTGCCGGAGCATTCTTGTCCGGAAGGACTCCTACGGGCGGCACCTGTACGAATTTTTGAAGGAAAATCTGGATCTGGAGCAAATCCATGCCATCCTGGAGATCGGCGGCGGCTACGGTTACTAACCATGGCGGACATTTCCCCTTTTCTCCTTGCCGAACAGAAAAAGACCCTGGCCGAATTTCCGTTGCATTTCATTCTGTCCGATGTAAACGATCTCCCGGAAGCGGTGATTCGGGATCACGACCTCGTGATTCTGAATGAAAACGCCGGAGATTTCCCGACGGCGGTGAACGTCCCGACGTCTCTCCTCTGCCGTGACAGCTCCACGCAAGACGATCCCGGCTTATCTGAAATCCGCCGGCTGTTCGAAACTTACTCGTTTCCGGTCCCCGACGGGGATACGTTCAACTTCAACCTGGGGGCCGTCGAAACAACGGAAAAGCTCTGCCGGGCGAAGGTCCCCTTTATTTTCATCAGTGAGCACAGTTGTGAAGCCTGCGTACCCGGCGCATATCAGGGCGTCATTTCCGTATCCGCCCCGGGAAATCCTGAGCGGATACCTCTTAAAGGGCACGACGAATACACCATCCGATTCTCCCACCTGTTGAGGGTGGCTGGACAGTTCGGCTATCGAATCCTGCGCGGTCCCCTGGCCGATTTCTTCAAGCCCGATTTCAACGATTTCCTGATGCGGTTTCTGAAGCGCCGTCACTCAACCAAGCAAGAACATGAGATTCTGCATCATTTCGTCGAGGATCTCTATCAATACGAATATATCCTTCTTACCGGGAAGGATGGAAGAACGGGAAAGAACGACAATCATGCAAAGGATTGACGATTTACCTCTTTTTCTTTCTGACAGGTGCGAGACCTCTAAGGCCGCACCCAGGAAAAACCGGGAATGACACCGGTTGTGTCACTCCGGTTTACATGCTCTCGCTGAGAAAAAACTCATCTGTCACGGGCGGTCAGGACCCGCCGGTTGCGGGTCGCCGAGGCGGCGGATTCCGCATGCATCCTGTCCTGTGGACAAACCATCGACGTCCTCTGTGTCCTTGACGTTCTTTGAAATAGCAGACTCTTAACAAGAAAGGGTTTATTGTGATTTGTAAACGTTGCGGCATATGCTGCATGGTCGATTTCATCGCCTATGTCACCGAAAGGGACATGGAACGGTGGCGCCGGGAAGGAAGGCAGGACATCCTGGACATAATCGATCGCGAACAAGCGTTCTGGGCGGGTGATCACCTGATCTCGAAAGTGGATGGACGATATCTGGACCGCTGTCCCTTCCTGACCTGGGAAGGGGAGTTGCATTGCTGTTCGATTCACGAGACGAGGCCGGAGGTGTGCCGGAATTATGAACCCGGCTCATCGGAAATCTGCTCACAATTCAGGGGTTGACCGGGCCGATATGAACCGGATTCACTGATTTTCAGAATTCTGAATTTGAATGGAA
>JAGVTI010000278.1 GCA_019136935.1 Deltaproteobacteria bacterium | reverse complement strand
AATTTCAGGACGCGCGCCGAAAATAATCCTTGACACCCAAAATAAAATGCCTTAACTGTCCCAAAATCCGATGCTGAATTGCGTTGAATTAAATTTATGAAGCGTTTGACGACTCACAGAATCATTTCCCCTCACCGGCACATCCGATCGGCCAACTACTTGTATCTCCGCCTGCTTGTCTCCTTCCCGGGATAAGCAGGCTTCCAGATGTTCGCCCCGTTTTTTATTTCCAGCAGCGTTTCTGTATTGTTTAAAAAAATCTAACCAGGGAGGATCACCATGATGAGAAGAAAGTTGTCTGTTCCAATGGTACTTTTTTTCGTCCTTTCATGCTTCATGTCTGCTTTTTTCTCCATTTCCAAAGCGGAGGCCGCCACCTACAACCTGACTTACAGTATCTTCTTCCCGGCAACCCACGGTCAGGCCAAGGCCGGCGAGGCCTGGGCCAGGGAAGTCGAAAAAAGGACCCAGGGACGCGTCAAGATCACCGTATTTTCCGCCGGAACCCTGACCCCCGCCGACCAGTGTTACGACGGCGTCGTCAAGGGCATCTCCGACATCGGCATGTCCTGCTTCGCCTACACCCGGGGACGTTTTCCCCTGACGGAAGTGCTCGATCTTCCCCTCGGTTACCCGAACGGGAAGGTGGCAACCCGGGTCGCGAACGACTTCTACCGGAGGTTTAGACCCAGGGAACTGAATGACGTCAAGGTCCTGTATCTGCATGCCCACGGCCCCGGCCTGCTCCACACGAAAAAACCCGTCAGGAAACTGGAAGACATGAAGGGCCTCAAGATCCGGTCCACGGGCCTGAGCGCAAAAGTCGTCTCCGACTTAGGCGGTGTTCCCGTCGCCATGCCCCAGGGATCGACCTATGAATCCCTCCAGAAAGGCGTCGTCGACGGCACGATCGGCCCCATCGAGGTGCTCAAGGGCTGGAAACAGGGAGAAGTGATCAAAAGCACGACCAACTGTTCGGCCATCGGCTACACGACGACCATGTTCGTCGTCATGAACCAAAAGAAATGGAATTCCCTGCCCAAGGACATCCAGAAGATCATCGAGGAGATCAACCAGCAGTGGATTACCGTCCACGGCAACACCTGGGACAGGCTGGACAAGGAGGGCAGGGACTTTACGCTGGGTCTGGGCAATCAGATCATTCCCCTGTCCCAGGCTGAAAACCTGCGCTGGAAGAAAGCGGTCAGCCCGGTGATCAACGAATTTATCACCTCGGCCAAGGCGAAGGGTCTTCCGGGTGATCAAGCCGTTAAGGAAACGGAAAAACTGATCCAGAAGTACTCGAAATCGATCAAATAGGCATCCCGTAATAATCTCGGCCGGTTATTCGGGTTTCCATAGAGCCGGCAACCGGCCGCTTCCGCTTCCGACAAAGGGACCAGATGATGTTGAAACTCGAAAGATGGGTCCAGAACACGGCTAAGGGTATTTCTTACATCGCCGGCGCATCGGTCCTGGTCATGATGCTCCTCACTTGTGCCGACGTCGTGCTGCGGCTGTTCGCCCATCCCATCCCGGGAACCTATGAGTTGATCGGTTTTCTCGGGGCGCTTCTCATTTCTTTCTCCATGGCGTATACGTCGGTCGAACGCAGCCACATCGCCGTGGAGATTTTTGTAACCCGCCTGCCCCGAAGAGTTCAGTCCGCCATCGAAGGATTCGTTTCCCTGATCTCGGTTGTCCTCTTCGGTATCATCGCCTGGCAATCCCAGGTCTACGCCATGGACCTGAAACAGAGCGGTGAAATATCCCTTACCCTGGGGATTCCGGTCTATCCGTTTGTCGCCGGCATTGCGATCGGCTGCGGCTTCCTCTGTCTCGTTCTGCTTTTCGATGTCGCCAAGTCCGCCAGGAGGGTGTTCAAATGAGCCCGACGGAAGCGGGAATAATCGGATTTGTGGTCCTGGTCATCCTGATGTTTCTGAAAATGCCCGTCGGCTTCGTGATGGCCCTGGTAGGCTTCGCCGGTTTCGGCATGCTCGTTTCCTGGGAAGCCTCCCTGAATCTCACGGCACGGGATTTTTTCTCCGTTTTCAGCTCCTACAACCTGACGGTCATTCCCCTGTTCGTCTTCATGGGACAGTGCGCTTTTCATTCCGGCATCAGCACGAGGCTCTTCAGGGCCGCCCACAAGTTCATCGGCCACCTTCCCGGCGGACTGGCCATCGCCACGATCGGCGCCTGCGCGGCCTTTTCCGCCATCTGCGGATCGACCAGCGCAACCGCCGCCACCATGGCCTCGGTCACCCTGCCGGAAATGAAGAAGTACAACTACGACCCGTCTTTGGCCACGGGGGTCGTCGCCGCCGGTGGAAGTCTCGGGATTCTCATTCCCCCCAGCACGATTTTCATCGTCTACAGCATCATGACGGAGCAATCCATCGGCAAACTGTTCATGGCCGGGGTGCTCCCCGGTATCCTCCTGTCCCTGTTGTTCACCCTGGCGATTCTCATCTGGACCTTTCTCAAGCCGGAGGTCGGTCCCCGGGGGCCGAAATCTACCTTCAAGGAAAAAATCGCCTCCCTGTCCGGCCTGATTGAAACCCTGATCCTGTTTATCCTCGTCATGGGGGGACTTTTCGTCGGCCTGTTCACGCCCACCGAAGCGGCCGGCGTGGGCGCCCTGGGAACACTCATCATTTCCGTGGCGGGACGGAATCTCTCTTGGAAGGGTTTCATAAAAACCCTTGACGACACGGCGCGCATCACCTGCATGATCATGGTGATCGTCGCGGGCGCAACGATTTTCGGTCATTTTCTCGCCGTCACACGCATTCCGACGGACATGGGCGCCTGGGTCGGCGGACTTTCCCTGCCGCCTCTTCTCATCATGGCCATGGTGATCGTGGTTTACATCTTCCTGGGTTGCCTGATGGACTCCCTGGCCATGGTCATGCTGACCATTCCGGTCTTCTTCCCTGTCGTGACCACCCTCGGCTTCGATCCCATCTGGTTCGGTGTCATCATCGTTCTGGTCGCCGAAATCGGCGTCATCACGCCGCCTATCGGCATCAACGTCTACGTCGTGGCGGGCGTTGCCCGGGACGTGCCCCTCCATGTCATTTTCAAGGGGACCGTCTGGATGATGATGGCCCTGTTCACCGCCGTCGCCCTCCTGACGATCTTCCCCCAGATCGCCCTGTACCTGCCGGGACTGATGAAATAGTCCCCCCTTGACAAAGGGAGACCGGATGTGCTAGCTTGCCGGCGAAACGTTTCCCCTGGGCGGACATGTTTTCGCAATCCATCAAAGCTTAAAGGATCCACCATGGAATTTTTCTTTCATCCCAAAGCCATTGCCGTCGTCGGGGCTACCCCCAACCCGGCCAAGGGCGGTTATGCCATTCTGAAAAATCTTCAAAACACCTATCGAGGCGTCATTTACCCGGTCAACCCCCGGTATGATCAAATCGAGGGCATGACCTGTTATCCATCCGTTCAGGCCGTTCCCGGGAAACCGGATCTGGCCGTTCTCTTCATTTCCGCCGCGCAGATCATCGCCACCGTCGAGGAATGCATCGGCAAGGGAATCCCCGGCGTGATCATCGAATCCGGCGGCTTCTCCGAAATCGGCAGGGATGGGGAAAGCATCCAGTTGCAGCTCTCGGTGCTGGCACGGGAAAAGGGGATCCGGATCTGGGGACCGAACTGCATGGGCATCGTCGATGCGAAGGCGGGCCATGTTTTTTCCTTCACGGACCCCCGGGTCTTGAGCAGCCTTCTCAAACCCGGCCCGGTTTCCCTGGTTGTCCAGAGCGGCATGCTCTCCGCCGGTTTCGTGGTCGATCTCCTGTCCCACGAGACATCGGGCTTTAACAAGGTCTGCTCCATCGGCAACAAGGCCGACGTGAACGAATGCGACCTTCTCGACTACCTGATGACAGACAGCGATACCGGCGTGATCGGTTTCTACCTCGAATCCATAACCGATCTCCGGCGCTTCATCGGCATTTACGAGGGGCACGGCCGGAGCAAACCGGTGGTCATTCTGAAGGGAGGAAAGAGCGCAGCCGGCGCCCGGGCGGCATTGAGCCACACGGCCAGCCTCGCGGGAAACCACCGGATCCTCTCCGACGTATTGAAGCAGTCCGGTATCCTTTTGGCCCGTGATTTTCATCAGATGATCGATCTCTGCCGTACCGTCGAGATGGTCAAGCCCCGGGCCGCGAAACCTTCCTGCAATATTGCCGTTCTGACGTTCAGCGGCGCCTCCGGGATTGTCGCCTCGGATTTCATGGAGGAATTCGGTCTGCAGGCGGCGGACTTGAACGAGTCGACCAGGACAAGGATCGAGGCCTTTTTCCCTTCCTGGATGCCCGCCGCCAACCCCGTCGACGTCTGGCCCGCCATGGAACAGCACAGCGGGAAAGGCCTCGACATTTACGCCCTGGCCCTGGAAGCCGTCCTTCAGGACCCGGGAGTCGACGCCTGCATGATCCACACCTTCGCCGGGTTCACCCGGGTGAGGCTGAATCTCGAAGAAACGGCCCGCCTTTCCCGGACCTGGGAAAAGCCCGTCTTCATCTGGGTTCTGGGGGAGCGGGAAAAAGTCCTCTCGTTTCAGATCGAAGCGCGAAAATTGGGGATCCCTGTTTATCATGAACTTTACCGGGCCGTCGAGTGCATGGCGTCCGCCCTGAATCGATCGTCAACGAAAGCGTTGGCCGGGGAGGACGAAGCGGCGACCATCCCATCCGTCTCGCCGAAGGCGCTTAAAGGTGCCGAGGGCATTCTGAACGAACAGGAATCTAAGCTGATCCTGAAAGAAACGGGACTGCCGACGGTCGAAGAATACCGGGTGGAAACGGCACGGGAATGCGCGGATGTCGCCCGGCGGACAGGCTACCCCGTCGTTCTGAAGGGCCTGGAAGAGGGAAGAATCCACAAATCCGAAGCGGGGCTCATTTCCCTGGATATCCGGGACGAGGAACAACTGCTGCGGTCGTTCCGTGAACTGCAAGACAGGATGAGCCCGGGCAGCCCCGTTCTTTTGCAGAGGCATGTCAAAGGATACCTGGAAATGATCCTGGGATATCTCCGCGACCCGCAGTTCGGCCCCTGCGTCATGGCCGGCCTGGGAGGAATATTTGCGGAAACACTCAACGATACCGCTTTCGCCCTGGCCCCCTTGACGCTTCCAAAGGCGATACGCCTCATCAGAAGCCTGAAAAATCAGAAGCTGCTGAGCGGGTTCCGGGGGAATCCCCCCGTCCCGGTGGAGGAAATCGCCCGTTACCTCGTCATCCTGGGTAACCTGGGAGCGGCCTTCCCGGCCATCCGCGAAATCGACATCAACCCCCTCGTCCTGTCCGATGCGGGACCCGTCGTGGTCGATGCGACGATTATTTTAGAGCAGAGCTGAGGCGGGTTACCTGATGCGCTGAATGTCCTTTTCCTTGCCGACCACAACCAGGACCTCGCCGTCCTTGATGACGAAATCGGCGTGGGGCACCATGTGCATCTTGTCGGTAATGATATCTTTGATGGCCAGCACCTCGATATGATGCTTTCCCCGCAGCTGGAGCTCGCCGATCGTCTTGCCGATAAAGCTGTTGGGCGGAGCCATTTCAAACAGCATGTAATCATCCGACAGAGGCAGATAATCGAGGACGTTCGGGGAAATGAGGCTTTTCGCCACCTTGCCGGCAATCTCCTTTTCCGGGATCAAAACGTCCGTTGCCCCGACTTTTTCGAGGATCAGCTTGTGTTCCTCGCTCGGCGCTTTCACGATGATGTTTTTCACCTTCATCTGCTTGAGGTGGAGGGTGATGAGGGTGCTGGCCGCGAGATCTTCGCCGAAAGAAATAATGACAATGTCATCCTCCTGGATCCCGATCAAATCCATCACATCCTTGTCCGTTCCGTCAGATAGAATCGCCTTGGTCGAATAGTCGCGGATCTTCTGGACGGCATCCTTGTTCTTGTCGATGGCGACGACCTCGAACCCGTTTTCGTAAAGTTCTTTTGCGATGTTGAATCCGAATATGCCCAATCCGATAACGATGACTCTCTTCATCTGAATAACCTCCTTAACCGACCATGACGGTTTCTTCGGCATAGGTCAGGCTCTTTTTTCTCCGGCTGTACCAGGAGAAGGCCAGGGTCAGGGGACCGACACGGCCCGCAAACATCATAATGATAATAGCCAGCTTCTGCACATCATTGAGCTTGGGTGTGACATTCATGGATAAACCCACCGTTCCGAAGGCGGAAACCGTTTCGAAGAGGTATTCAACAAAGAGATGCCTCGTTTCCACGGGATGCATTCCGGATTCATTCGCCCACAGCAGAAGAATCGACGTAATGACGAAGACGAAGAAAGCGGATGTGAAGACGATCGCCAGGGTCCGTGTCAGGATTTCCGCCGGTATGGTCCTGTTGAAAATGTTCACCTGCTCGCTTCCCCTCAGACGATTCCAGATCATCATCAGAAGAAGCGTGAAACTGGTCGTTTTGATGCCGCCACCCGTCGATCCCGGGGAAGCCCCGCTGAACATCAGGATGATCAGCAGCAGCAGGGTGGCGTTGGTGAGCTGACTCATGTCAACGGTGTGGAAACCGCTCGTCCGGGAAGACA
>JAGVTI010000271.1 GCA_019136935.1 Deltaproteobacteria bacterium | reverse complement strand
TGTCGTAATGTCATTCTGAGCCGTCAGGCGAAGAATCTCGTTTTTTAACATCCTGTTATGATTAGATTCTTCACTTCGTTCAGAATGACCTCAAACGTCAATCGGGTATTACGAAACAGTCCCCCCGCGGGAGGGAATCAAAACCCCTTAATCCCCTCCCCTCGCGGGAGGGGATCAAGGGGAGGGGGAAATAACCCCGGCAATACGCCCCCTTCACCCCCACCCTGACCCTCCCCCGTCAAGGGGGAGGGGATTAAAGTCTGATTTTATCGCCGGTTTCATGACGTTTTTCAAGAGGAAACAGGGAACGGATTGCGGTGCAGGTGATTTCTCAAGACGGGGATGTTCTCAGAAATCAGCATTGAATACTAAAGATGGGATTTTCAGATGCACCACACGCGAAAGGATACCCGGTCAGGATAACCTCTCCCGCCCAATCAGGGCGGCTCCCAGGGCGCCCGTCAGGTGACAGAGCTCCGGAACCCGGACTTCCATCTGAAGCGTTTTTTCCAAGGCCCTTCTCAGACCTTCGTTTTTCGCCACCCCGCCCGTAAAGGTAATCCTGCCGCCGATACTCAAACGGTGGGCCATGGCCGCGATGCGTCTGGCAATGGATTCGTGAAGACCGTTGATGATCTCCTCCTTGCCACAGCCTGCAGCCAACAGTCCGACCACTTCGGACTCCGCAAAGACGGCGCACATGCTGTTCAGTTGAACGGCGGTCTTTCCCTCGCCCAGATGCGAAAAGTCGGTGACATCCAGCCCGAGGGCAGCGGCCATAACCTGGAGAAACCGGCCCGTACCGGCGGCGCAACGGTCATTCATGACGAAATCGAGCACCCTGCCCTCGCTGTCCACCTTGATTACCTTGCTGTCCTGGCCGCCGATATCGATGACGGCCGACGTGTCGGGAATCAGATAAACGGCTCCCCGGGCATGGCAGGTGATTTCCGTCACCGTCTTATCGACGAAGGGAAGGGCGATCCGGCCGTAACCCGTGCCCACGGAAAAAAGAATCTCTTCTCTCCGGCGGCTTGACGCATTCATCAGCTCCTCCAGGGATTGGAGGGCTGCGTCCCGGGGACTCCACCCCGTCGGCCGGGTATGATGGAAGATTTTCTCGCCATCCATCATCACGGCCTTCGTGGCAACGGACCCGACATCAATGCCCACAATTGCCACGATGCCCCTCCTCCATCATTTCCACAAACGCTTCCAGACGTACCCGGAGGGTTTCCCGGTCCGCCTGGGAGTAATCGGTTTCAATCTGGATGAAGGGAAGGCCCCTTTTTTCCTTCACCAGGGTGCTGACGTCGAACGATTCAATATTGTA
This sequence comes from Deltaproteobacteria bacterium, assembly GCA_019136935.1. Taxonomy (GTDB): domain Bacteria; phylum Desulfobacterota; class Syntrophia; order Syntrophales; family JAAYKM01; genus JAAYKM01. Next base: position 5,288 of record JAGVTI010000271.1, on the reverse strand, counting down.
AGTATGGCAGGCCTGCCAGGTCAGGTCGATGACACTGTCGATCCGGAAATCGTCAACCATCCGGTCCAGAAGTTCCAGGCGGCCCCTGTTCGGCGACATAACCGAGCAGGGGATGCGGAGGTATTTCTCCGCCAGAAGGAGCAGGGGATCCCGGGGATCCGATTCATCGATCCGCAGATCCACGGTTTTATATCCGCCGCAGTTTTCCATGGCAACCACCAATGCACCTAATGATTCCACGATTTCAATCACCTTTTCGCTTCCCATTCCGATCGGAGTCCCCGTCAGCAGCACCCGGGGGGTCTTCTCACCCCCGGCGATATGCCCCTTTGCCGCCGCATCCCGGATTTCCGCAACCAGCCCGTCGATCATCCGGATCACCTCCCGGCGGTCAACATGAAACCCCGCCTGGAAGGATGCCATCATCATGTCCAATCCCGAAAGCAGGGCGGGTTTCCGACGATTCAGATCGTAAAGGTCTTTGAGGGCCCGTTTCTCTTCATTGACCAGGTGGATCGCCTCCCGCAGCTTCTCCTCCGTGATGGAAACCCGTAAAAACGCTTCCAGCCGGCTTTTCAAGCGGATCATCTCGCCATGCCACAGCGTCAGGGAAGCTGCCGTATCCGCGCTGTTCGGGAGATTCATCACATGCACCTCCTTGAGGCGGTGGAGGCGTTCGAACATCTTCTTTTTTCCGTCGCAGGTGGTCTCGCCGATCACCAGATCGGAAAAATGGAAAAACGGGCAGGTGTCGGTCAGGGCAAAACCGTAGGAAGACTTGATCAGGGGGCAGAGATTCCGTGGGAGTTCCCGTTCGGCATGGGCGATGGGGGCCTCCCGCGTGCCGCACAGACTCACGGGAATCGCCCCGGCGGCCAGGACCAGTTCCCGGGGACAGTAGGTGCAGTAAATCCCGACAACCTTGCGCCCCCCTTCCTTCGCCTCCTTGATCAGGACCGCATTTTTTTCCCGCAGATCACGGAATTTTTCGAGGTGGTTCAACGGCATCGCTCTTTGCCTCTTACCGCGTAAACAGCTTCAAAATATGCGACCACCGGTACACGTTATTTCTCAACCGTAAACCCGGCCTCTTTCCAGTCGGCCAGAAGGGTCTGGTAAATATCGGGATAGGCCAGATTGATCAGTTTACGATAGGCGAGGTAACTGCGGCTTCCCGCATTACAGTAGACGATGATCTTCTTTTCCTTCGGAAGAACGCCGGACTGGGTCGAGAAGGTCTCCGCAGGGATATTGATGGCTGTCGGGATATGACCTTCCCGGTACTCCGCCGAATCCCGGACGTCGACAAGAACGTAATCACCCTTGTTTTCGCGGATCAGCCGGGCCAGATCGGCGGGCTTGACCTTTTGGGTTTCTATCTTTTTACCGTAATCGGGTCCCGCGACGATCGGCAGGTTTCTTTCTTCCCACACGGGAATCCCCTCGCTGTAAATTTTGATATTCCGGTAGCCCAGGGGTTCCAATTTCCTGGCAAGCCGTTTGCTTTTCCCGCACTTCACGCCGTTGCAGTAGATTACCAAAAGGGTGTCTTTCTCCGCGGGCAGCAGCCCGAGGCATTCTTCCGCATTTTTCTCGGGAATGTTGATCGCCCCGACAATGTGAGCCTCCTGGTACTCCTGGCTGGTCCGGGCATCGATCAGGGTGAAGGATGCTTTCTGATCCACCATGGCTTTGACTTCGCCGGTGGTCATCACGGGGTAATCCGTTTCCGCCATGACAGGAACGGCAAAGAGACCGAACAGCATCAAAATGATCAGGGAACAGATAGACTTGGATAGGGTCCGTTTTTTCATCATAGCCTCCTCGTTGAAAACTATTCGTTAATGAATCTGCTCAACGCTCTGCAGAACAACTTTCAGGGTTATATGCAAAGAGGCCTGATCGAATCCAATTCAAAATAACTATTGATCAACGGATCTGATAACTTACGGCAATGGAAAAGAAAACATCCGGATGGTGAAAGGGAAAGACAACCGGTTCAACTTGATTTCGAAATCTCAAGCTGCAAAGGGTTTCAAAAGAGAAATCCCCCCGTTTTGCCCTGCTGATGATTCATGGCCTTCCCGAGGTAGCGGTCGTACTCGTAGAGGTCATCCCGGAAATAGACCAGGCCCGTCTCATCACTCCATACCGTGAAATAGACAAGGTGGACGGGAATCGGATTCCGCAGAGCGATCAACAGACGCTGGCCGCTGTTGATTTTTTTCATGATCTGCGCCTTTTTCCAACCCGTATCATTCCGAAGCAGGTATTCGGCCAGATCGATCGGTTTTTCAAGGCGGATGCACCCATGGCTGAAGGTCCTTCCCTGGCGGTTGAAAAGGTGCCTTGACGGTGTATCGTGCATGTAGACGTCATGACTGTTCGGGAACAGGAACTTGATCCGTCCCAGAGGATTTTTAGGCCCCGGATCCTGGACCAGGTGGTAAGGGAAACTTCTCGGGTCGATCTTCTTCCAGTCGAGGCTGCCCGGTGAAATTTCCTTCGAGCCGGGACGCCAGTCCTGGTAAATCCGGATTTGTTCACTCGACAGATAGCCGGGATTGCGCTTGACCTTGGGGATGATTTCCTTGCGGACGATGCTCGTCGGCACATTCCAGGTGGGATTGATTTCGATATGGGTCATCCTGTTGCCGAAACTGGGCGTCGGATTTTCCTGTTTGCCGACGATCGTCTTCATTTTCAGAACCACTTTCCCCTTTTCCACCACCTTCATGGAAAATGCGGGAATGTTCACCAGGATGAAACGGTCGGAATTCCGGGGCATCCATCGCCAGCGTTCCATGTTCAAACGAATCTGGCCGATCCGTTCCCTGACTGGAATGTTCATCAGGCGTAACGTTTCGCCACCCGCAACCCCGTCTTCCTTCAGGTTATGGGCCCGCTGAAAGGAACGTACCGCCTTTTCCAGGGCGGCATCGAAAAGATCGCGGTTCCGTACAGGCAATGCGGACAGCTCCCCGGACAGGAAAAGTCTTCGTTTCAAAGACGCAACACGGGGGTTCCGCTGGCCCTTCATCAATTTTCCGCCGGAAATGACGGGCCAGCCGCCCGCCGCTTCAATGCGGCGGTACCGGGCAAGGACAACCCTGAGTTGCCGGTATTCCGGATAGGCGGGAAGAAGCCCTTCCAGGCGTCTTTCAAACTGCCCGGCATCGGGGATGTCATCAAAACCGGGCAACTTCGAAGCAGCTCTTTTTTGCACGGGCCACTGGGAGGTCAGCCTTCCCGGCTCCATCCTACCGTGGTAAAGGTGCGTCGTATAGGACAGGTAGGCATCCGTCAGCAGGATCTCCAGATCGGCCGTCATCGCAGATTTACGTTCTGCAGGAAGTTTTTCCAGGGAACCCAGAAGGGTATGGATCGTCTTCAAGTGGTAATCTTCGGGAAACAGGCCTTCCTCTTCGGCTTTTCCGAGGGCACGGAGGAAGGCAGGCACGGCCGGAACGGGAACGCCCTCCAGGAACCAGGCGGGCCGCCAGGCGCGATCGGCGTAGAAAGACCTCAGTTCGTCCATCCCCCGGAGCAGAGCTTCGCCCTGCAATATCGGCACAACGGGGAAATCTCGGGTGAGTTTCGCTTCGATCCTGGAACGGAGGTCACCGGTGGAAGCGTCCCCTTCGGGAGAAGAAACATCCGGACTCGCCGGCAGGACAGCCGTTTCCGTTTCAGGCAGGGACGGCTCCGCCACCGAAGCCACCGCCGAAGCCGTCTCCAACGCCGGCAACGGCAGCATCACCCTGTCCACCTGGTGAACGGGGACAGCACACCCGTACAGGAAAAGGAAAAGCACCCAGAAAAAAACACGCCTTCCCCTCGTTTTCGCGGACCGTTCACCTCTTGTAACCATCGATCTATGCCACCAGAAGCGGAATGACATCCCCCGCCTTCCCCAGAATCGTCAAGTCAAGGCCCGGAGACAGGGGTGTCTCCTCCATGTTGATCTCCGCCACAAACGCCCCTTTTCCCTTCGCCAGGGCGGGTAGAAAGGCGACGGGATAAACGATTCCCGACGTGCCGACGACCAGCATGACATCGCACGCGCGGGCGGCATCTTCCGCCCGGTTCAACAGCCTTCCGTCGAGACTTTCCCCGAACCAGACCACGTCGGGACGAAGCAGTCCCCCGCAGTCCTTGCACTTCGGCAGAACGCCCATATCGACCGACATGTCGACCGAGATCCGGGCGCATTCGGTGCATTGCACCCGCCAGAGATTCCCGTGAACTTCGATCAGGTTCTTCGATCCCGCCCGCCGGTGGAGGCCGTCGACATTCTGAGTCACCAGGGTGAAACCGGGCACGGTTTGTTCCAGAACAACCAGGGCCCGGTGGGCCCGGTTCTCTTCGACCCGGCTGATCAATTCCCGCCGCCAGTTATAAAAGGCCCATACCAGCTCGGGATCCCTTGCAAAGGCTTCCGGCGTCGCCAGATCCGTCGCCCGGTAATGCTGCCAGATCCCATCGTCACCCCGGAATGTCGGCACCCCGCTTTCGGCGGAAATCCCCGCGCCGGTCAGGACGACCACCTCTTGCGCCTGCTGCAGGCGCGCCTTCACCAACCCGATCTGTTCTTCCCGGGACATCGTTACCTGATGCATACGCTGAGCACCTCGATCAGATCCGTCTCTCCCCGAAGGATTTTTTCCACACCGCACTGCAGCAGGGTCTGCATGCCCTCCGACATGGCCACTTTCCGGATGGCCGCAATGGACTTCCTGCTGATGATCATCTGCTTGATCGTATCCGTGGCCATGAGGAGTTCAAACAACCCCATCCGGCCCCGGTACCCGGTTTCACTGCATTCCGGGCAGCCTTTCGGCCGGTAAAGCGTGAAGCCGTCGTCGTAGACAACATCCAGATTCCGGAAAATCTTTTCTCCGCCGTAACGGAAAAGTTCGTCGTACTCTTCCTTTCCGGGATGGTATGCCTCCTTGCAGACGGGGCAGAGCGAACGAACCAGGCGTTGCGCCAGGACGCACAGGAGGGAATCGGAGAAGGCAAAGGGATCGATCCCGATTTCCAGAAGACGGACAATGGTTTCCGGGGCGTTGTTCGTATGGAGGGTGCTGAGGACCAGATGCCCCGTTGTCGAGGCCTCGACACCCATTTTGGCCGTCTCGTAATCCCGCATCTCGCCGACCATGATGATGTCCGGATCGGAACGGAGGAACGACCGCATGGCGCTGCTGAAATCAAGCCCGATTTTGTGGTGGACCTGGACCTGCCGGATACCCCGCTGGGTGATCTCCACGGGATCTTCCACGGTC
>JAGVTI010000188.1 GCA_019136935.1 Deltaproteobacteria bacterium | reverse complement strand
ATCGAAAATGTACCCCTTCCCCCGTGTCGTCTCGACTTCTCCATGGAATTCCGGCAACATGGTCCAGGGTACGCCCCTCTTTTTGAGAACCCGGTAATAGCTGGTTTCCCGCTCCGCCTCGATCAGGGGCTCCCTGGATTCGAGAGGGAAAAGGACCTTGACGCAGAGATTTCCGTTCCGGGGATGGACATAACACGCCCGGTGCAGGCCCCTGCCGACCATCGGGGATGATTCTAAATCCAGCATGTAGACTCCGTTTTACGTTTTTTTCTTGCCATGGGAACGGTCCTTCGTAAGAGTTTCACCCGGCCCGACGGGAAACCGACAGTTTTTCGTGATCGCTGAAATCGGTGATCGCGTCCATTCCGACTGACACGGACTTTTTACAGAGTGCGTTCCGCTTTCGTCTCTGGGGTTCCTTTAGCGACAGTCGCACCTGTTTGTCAATTAATTTATCTCCTTATCTTTATCTTTCCTTTTCGCGGTCGGTTCATTGCTTTCCGCAGTAAACACGCTCTTGAACCCATGGCGGATAATATGGTATGGCACGATCCGTTACATGAAGGTCAGCAAACCGATGAACCAGATGCCGATGACACAGGAGGAGGGATGACCGATTTCGAAAAGGGGCTGCAGCTTTATGACCGGCCGGATATCGTTCAACGCCTTTTTTTTCCGCGCCGTGAATTTTTCCGGGACCGGTCCAAGGCAACGAACCATTTCATCGAGGTGGAACCGGGGGTGTCGATCGGCTGCCGTTTCCATCCCTGTCAAAGGGACGCTCCGAATATCCTTTATTTTCATGGAAACGGCGAGACGGCGCCGGATTACGACGACGTGGCGCCGCTGTACCGGGAACTCGGCCTGAATCTCTTTGTGACGGATTACCGGGGATACGGCATGAGCGGCGGCCGTCCGAGCTGCGGCGCCATGATCGGAGACGCCCGCACCCTCTTTTTCGGCTTTCTCGCCTTCCTCGGCGATCACGGTTACACGGGCTCTCTCTTCGTCATGGGACGATCCCTGGGAAGTGCCCCGGCCCTGGAAGCCGCTCGTCATTTTCAGGGAAAGTTGAAGGGCCTGATCGTGGAAAGCGGCTTCGCCACGGCAAAGAATCAACTCAGAAGAATCGGCATGACCCACCTGCTCCAAGATCACCCCGAACCGGTCGGGTTCGGAAACGATCTCAAAATCCGCGAAGTCGCCCTGTCCACCCTCATTATCCACGGCGAATGGGATGAAATCATCCCGATAGAAGAGGGGAGAACCCTGTATTCCCTTTCCGGGGCGAAAAAAAAATCCTCCCTCTATATTCCCCGTGCCGGCCACAACGATCTTTTACTCGTGGATCCGAACGCGTACATGCAGGCCATTGAAACCTTTATCCGGGGTGCTTGAAACACGAACGGAAAAACCGGTCCCGGATGGGTTTTTCGTATCGATGATCCTTATCACCTCGATCCGGGTGAAGCCGTAAAAACCTGTTTTTTCCTCCCCTGGAGGCTGTGTCATAATTCGCAATATACTGTGCGGTGTCATTCTGAGCGAAGCGAAGAATCTCATCATCCCGCATGTTCCTGTCAAGAGATTCTTCGGCTGACGCCTCGGAATGACATTACGAAACAGTCTCCTGGCGGGAGGGAATTTTCGACTTTTTACGGGACCGTCAATTTGAATCAACCCGAATCATAAGGGGGGAAATCTTTCATGAGTGCACTGTATTTATTGATCGGCAGTTTATGCGTGTTTGCCTTGGCTTATCGTTTCTACGCCGCATTTATCGCGACGAAGGTTCTCATGCTGGACGACCGTAACATCGCCCCGTCCGTTTTATGCAACGACGGCCAGAATTACATTCCCACCAACAAATGGGTCGTCTTCGGACACCACTTCGCGGCAATCGCCGGTGCCGGTCCCATGATCGGCCCCGTTCTGGCCGCCCAGTACGGATGGGGACCCGGTTTCTTCTGGATTCTTCTGGGTTCCGTCTTCGCCGGGTGCGTCCATGACATGATCGTCCTGTTTGCCTCTTACCGCCACCGGGGCCAATCGCTGTCCGTCATCGCCGAGAAAGATGTCGGCCGGATCACGGGCGGCGTCACCGCCGTCGTGATTCTCTTTATCTGCATCGTCGCCCTGGCCGGCCTGGCCGTGGCCGTCGTCAATTCCCTGTTCAACAATCCCTGGGGCGTCTTTTCCATCGCCATGACGATTCCCATCGCCATGATCATCGGCCTATACATGTTCCGGATCAAACCCGGGGCCATCCTTTCCGGCTCCATCGCCGGCATTATCATGGTTTGCGCGGCGGTCTTTTTCGGTCCTTATATCGCGGACTCGGGCATCGCCTCCTGGTTCACCTTCAATAAAGAACAGATGTCCATCCTGCTGCCGATCTACGGCTTCTGTGCCGCCGCCGTCCCCGTATGGCTGCTGCTGGCACCGAGAGACTATCTCAGCACCTTCATGAAGATCGGCGTCATCGTCGCCCTGGCGATCGGGCTCCTCTTCGTCAATCCGACGATCAAGATGCCCTTCACGACGGTCTTCATGTCGGGCGGCGGCCCGATCATTCCCGGTCCCTGGTGGCCCTACGTGTTCATCACCATCGCCTGCGGTGCCATTTCCGGCTTCCATGCCCTCATCGGCTCGGGCACGACGCCGAAAATGGTGGAGCACGAAACGGAAATTCCCATGATCAGCTACGGCGCCATGCTGACGGAAGCCTTCGTCGCCGTCATGTCCCTTCTGGCCGCCGTCACCCTGATCCCGGGGGATTATTTCGCGATCAACACCTCCGCCGAGGCCTTTCAAAAACTGAACATGAAGATCGTCGACCTGCCCGTCCTGAGCCAGCTGGTCGGCCTGGATGTCTCCCACCGCCCCGGCGGCGCCATTTCCCTGGCCGTCGGCATGTCCCATATCTTTGCCAGCATCAGCGAGGAACTCCGGCACACCATGAAATACTGGTTCCAGTTCATCATCATGTTCGAAGCGCTTTTCATCCTGACCACCATCGACGCGGGAACCCGGGTGGCCCGCTATATCCTCCAGGACATTCTCGGTTATGTCTACAGACCCCTGGGGAGAAAAGATTGGGCGCCCGGTGCAATCGCAACCAGCGCTCTCGTTTCGTTCGCCTGGGGCTATCTGCTCTATACCGGCGATATCTCGTCCATCTGGCCCATGTTCGGCGCCACGAACCAGACCCTTTCCGCCCTGGCCCTGGCCATCGGCACCACCATCCTTCTCCGGATCGGCAGAAAGAAGATCTATGCCCTCATCACCCTGATCCCATGCGTCCTGATCACCGTCACGACTTTCGCCGCCGGCCTCATGAACATACAGACCTATCTGGGCAAGGGCCAGGTGCTGAACGCCTCGCTGAGCATCGCGATCATTATTCTGGTGCTGATCATCATCATGGATAATGTCCGCGTGTGGCTGACCCTTCTCAAAACGGATCATCCTACCGGAATGAACGACGAACGCGAGGCCACCTATTGCCCGCCGGTTCCTCCAAGCGCACGGACCGACGCGCGACCGTGAATGAAACCATTGTCTATTCGAGGCTGAATTGGATGGTTGAGAGAAAAACGGACTTCGCCGTCCTCAGGGATTCTTTTTCTTGACGAGAAAATACAAAGACCCTTTTTCCTTGATGCTCCCCGCGACCCGTTCCGCACCGTCACCGGACCCGCAGAAAAGATCGATCCGGCCGGGCCCCTTGATCATTCCCCCCGTATCCTGAAACAGGACAAACCGGGAAAAGGGTTCCCAGGACCGGGCATTCCCCGCTTCATCCAGAACGGGTTTCCGGGCGTTGATAAAAACGAGGCCACCCTTCGGGAAAACCGCGGGGTCCGCGGCGACGGTTCTACCTCCCGTCAGGGGAACTTCCAGGGCCCCGACCGGTCCCACATCCACGGTGCGGAAGAAAACATAACTATCGTTGCGGTAAAGGATATCGTCGAGCTCTTCCGGATGCTCCTGCAGGTATTTCTTCACGTTCTGATGAGACGTTTGGGAAGAATTAATCCGGCCTTTTTCCAGGAGGCAGGACGACGCGCCCCTGAAGGCCCGGCCGTTGGACTGGGCATAATTGACCCGCATCTCTTTCCCGTCCGGCAGGACAATCCTTCCCGACCCCTGGATGTGGAGGAAGAACAATTCCACCGGATCGTCCACCCAGACGATCTCCAGGCCCTTCCCCTCGAGATACCCCTTACCGTCGATTTCCTCCCGTGTCGGGTACGGCACGAGTTCCCCTTTTTCCACCCGGCCTACAAGCCTTTCCCCCTTGTATTTCGACGAGAATTTCCCGAGGTAAACCACGACGGCATCATCCGGAACCCGGTAGATGGGATAGCGAAACCGTTCCGTCTTCGTAGGGGATCCCCTGAGAACCGGTTCGTAGTACCCCGTGAAAACAACCTGCCCTCCTTCCCCATTGCCGTCGGGCCGATAGATGTCGAAGTTCTCCCGGATTCCGACATCCCGTTCCTCGTCGGAGGCGCTGTTCAAACAGATATTCAAAAACAGAAGGAGAGATTCCTTCAACTCCCGAACGCTGTAGAGGGTATCGCCGATACGGTACTGCCGGCCCGGCGGAAGGCGGTCGTAATACTCCAGGCTGCGGCTCACGGCAAGGACAAGAGATTCCGCGTCCAGGTCGTCGCCGATGAAGGACACCTGTTTTTTGTCGACCGGATGCAGGGGATAGGTGATCCCGGTGTCTTTCAACACCGGCACCGGTTCTGCCGCAGGCGTATCGGCCCGGGGTTTTGCCGGCGGTGAAACAACGGACTTTTCCACCTCTTCCCTCATGACGGGGAAGGAAGTGCAGCCGGAAAGGAGGAAAAGGAGAATCAGGGCATAAAAACAGGAAAATCCCGGAATCTTCATAGTTCGAGAATCATCGCCGTTTCATCGCAGAAATCGGGGTACTTCGAACACCGGAAACAATCGGACCAGATTTTTTCCGACAAGGTCGAACGCTCGACCTCGTGAAACCCGAGGCGCCCGAAGAACTCCTTCTGATAGGTCAAGGTAAAGACGCGGAACAGCTCCAGCGTGATGGCTTCGGAGATGCACGCCTCCACGAGCCGCTTGGCGATTCCCTGGCGGCGATGTTCCTCCTCCACGTAAAGGGACCGGATTTCCGCCAGGTTCTCCCAGATGATGCTCATGGCGCAGACACCGATCACGGAACGCTCATCCTTATCGTAAAATACGAAGAAATCCCGCAGGTTGCCATAGATATCCATCAGGGACCGGGGCAGCATTTCCCCCTTCTGGGAGGACAGATTGATCATGCGGTGAATGGCCTTGACATCACCGATTCGTGCTTTCCTCAACATGGATCCGTACTTCCTCTTTTATTGAATCCCCCCGCTGCCCGGAAAAAGAATCTTTCATGACCGGATTCTTCACGGCGATTATCCACAAGCACCACAAGAGGGCGAAGATGAATCGGGCGTTGTTCCCCTTCTCCGGAGCAGGAAGGTGAATGCGGTGGAACCCTTTTCAAAATCAGCGTTCCATACCCTCGACCCCGGCATAGAAGACAACGATTTTTACCGGCCGATCTCCGACATTCCGTCCGTTATGCAGCGTGTCGACCACCTCGGCCAGGGCTTCCCCCGCCTGGATGCGTTTTGTTCTCCCGTCGTTTAGACCGATCTCGAGGATACCCTCCAGGACAAACGCAAAGGAAGGGACCGCATGGGAATGCCAGCCGGTTTCCCCTCCGGGAGCGATCTCCACCAGCAATCCCGTCAATTCCGCCGTTCCCTGCGGATAAACGATCGGGACCCCGTTCCAGCTTTCCGGTGTCTTCAGCAGGGTCGTCACCTTGACGCCCGCCGCGGGTTCTATACCGGATGCGACAATGGGTGTCAAAAGAAAACACAGAACAACGGCCAACAAAAGATTCTTTTTCATGATCCCCTTCCGAACAACCTTGCGGCACATTCCCTATACCTGGGGCTCCGGTCGTTTCCTGCCCGGCGAGCGCTTGAATTCCCCCGCGTATTTTCTGGTCATTTCCACGAAATTCTCTCCCCCCATCATGTGGGTGATTTCATCGATTCGTTCCTCTTCCGACAGGACATCGAGGCGGACATGGGTCCGGCCGTCGGTGATCGCCTTGGAAATACGGAAATGATGATCTCCGAAGCAGGCGATCTGAGGCAGATGGGTAATGCACAATATCTGATGCCGAAAGGCCAGATCCCGCAGTTTCTCGCCGATGCGCCCCGCCGTTCTGCCTCCCACGCCGCTGTCCACCTCATCGAATATCATCGTCCCCACCGGGTCCGTCTGCATGAGGATTCTCTTCATCGCCAGAATGATCCGGGAAAGTTCCCCCCCCGAAGCGATGCGGATCAGGGGTTTCAGGGCTTCACCCGTATTCGTGGACAGGTAGAACTCTACCTGGTCCCATCCCTTCGCGCCAAGCGAATGCCCGTTACCCGGGCTATCTTCAAATTTTACCTGGAAGGCCGCCGCGGCCATTTTCAGTGCCCCGAGTTCCTCCCCCATCATCTGCTCCATCCGGCCGGCCGCTGTCCGCCGGGCTTCCGACAGGGTCTGAGCCTTTTCTTCGAGTTCCCGGGTACATTTGCCGATCGCTCCGTTCAACTC
>JAGVTI010000141.1 GCA_019136935.1 Deltaproteobacteria bacterium | reverse complement strand
TTTGAAATCGCGTCCTTTTTTCTGGTAGATCATCACATTGTGCTCATCGATGAGGACAACTTCGTTGATGCCGTCATTATTCACATCGCCGATATCCATTCCCTTTAACTTGACGGGGATTTTCGGACTCATCCAGAAACCCTGGCGGTCAAGAGGTTGCGGGGCGTTGATAAAGTCCGTGTTGATGGCCGCCGTCAAGGTCCCCTGGCGGGATGTTCTCATGGTCCGGATGAGCTGGGATTCACGGTTGCCGTCCTGGGTAACGTTCGATGCGGCGGAGGAGCGGGACGGTGCCGGTTGTTCGGAAAAGGATTCCGGTACGGTCCCCAGAATCCGGTAGTTGATTTTTTGAGCGAAATCATTGATTTTGGGAATCACTTCGTCAAAATTCTGGCATTGGTAAAAAATGGAGAGAGCGGGCTTGCTGACGGAAGCCATGTCGAAGAGTTTCCCATCTAAACTGAGGGCGCTTCCGATTTTGGTGAGACTTCCCCAGACTACGTAGTCGGCCTTCAGTTTCGTTCCGATTTCATAAATATCGGCAGAGGACAGGGTTTTATCGTCCCTGACAAGAGGAAAAACAGCATCCTTATCCACCACCTGAATCTTATCCTGATAGGAAATTCGGGAAGACAGCATATCCCATACGCCGTACCGTATATAATCGATGTTTTCTGCACTGTGCGCGGAAAAGGGTAAAACGGCGACCAGATATTTATCCTTGGCCGGAAGGTCTCCGGGGGTGATTAAAAATAAAAACAGAATCAGAAGGAAAAAGATTTTAATGTTTTTTTTCATCCATGGTCTCCTCTGAAATTTCATGATTTTTGAACCCATAACACTTTCAGAAATGCGATTCAAGCGCTTCTTTTCCCGGTTTATTGATGGGTTGCATAAAATATCGATCAAGACGAGAAATGAAGAGATGCCTCTGCGTCGATATTGTGATATGAAGTGAAAAAAATTGTAGCCTTGGACGTGGATTTTAAGGTACATTTGGCGGCTAAATTATAAGATACAAGAAAGGGAACGGAGTGTGATCGCCCTTATTCAGAGAGTGGATGAAGCCCGGGTATACATCGATGAAAATTTGAGAGACGGAATCGGAAAGGGATTGCTGGTATTTTTGGGCATCGCATCGGGCGACGAATTCCGGGATGCCGATTATCTGCTGGAAAAAATCACCAACCTGAGGATTTTTGAAGACGAGCAGGGCAAGATGAACCGCTCTGTCGCAGATATATCCGGGGAACTGCTCGTGGTGTCCCAGTTTACTCTCCTGGCGGATTGCAGGAAAGGACGGCGCCCTTCCTTCGGGCGGGCGGAACAGCCGGAGCGGGCGAAGAAGCTCTACGAATATTTTCTTGAAAATGCAAAGCGGAGTCTCCGCAGGGTTGGAAGCGGTGAATTCCAAGCAATGATGAAGATTCATCTCGTCAATGACGGACCGGTGACCATATCCATCAACAGCCGGGATAAAACAGGTGAAAACTCATGAACAGCGGAAAAGAAGAAATAAAGGATTTGTGTGATATCCGGATCGACAAGGAAGGGACCTGGTATTACCGGGGAACGGAGATGTATCGCACCGATATCGTCCGGTATCTTTACCAGTATTTGAAAAAGGATGAAAAACAGGGTTATTACATCGAGGTGTCCGATCTCGACCGTTGCAGGATCGACGTGGAAGATACAGCTTTTGTCGTGACGGCGGCAGAAAAAATGAGCTCGGGTGAGGGGGCAGGGGAGGGAGAGGTTATTCTCATCCATCTGTCCGACGGATCTGAAGAGACGTTGTGCTTGGACAGCCTGTCCATATCGGAAGACAATGTCCTGTATTGCAGGGTCAAGGGAAACGGATTTAAAGCGCGTTTCTCCAGGAAAAGTTATTATCAGGTTGTTCATGATGTGGAATACGATGAAAAATCGGGAAAGTATTACCTGAAAGTGAACGGTCATCGGTATTTCATAAAGGAGAACGAAAAAGATTAAATTATGATACGGAGGTTAGGGACGTTGGACGATCATATTAGAGAAGCTTTAACTTTTGATGATGTACTGCTTATTCCCAGAGAATCTTCAGTGTTGCCGAAAGATGTCGATACGTCCACGTATCTGACCCGGAACATCACCTTGAATATTCCCATCGTCAGCGCGGCCATGGACACGGTGACGGAGTCGAGAACAGCCATCTGTCTGGCGCAGGAGGGGGGGATCGGAATCATTCACCGGAACATGAGCATCGAACGGCAAGTGCTGGAAGTGGATAAGGTAAAAAAGTCGGAGAGCGGGATGATCGTTTCGCCGATCACGATCGAGCCCGATCAGAAGGTGAGCGATGCCCTGGACCTGATGATGAAATATCGCATTTCCGGCGTTCCCGTTGTCAAAGGGAAAAGGCTGGTAGGCATTCTGACGAATCGGGATCTCCGCTTTGAAACGAATCTGGAACAGCCCGTATCCAATGTGATGACGAAAGAAAACCTGGTGACCGTGTCGGCGAGCATTTCCCTGGAGGAATCTAAAAGGCTTCTGCACCAGCACCGGATAGAAAAACTCCTGGTCGTGGATGAAGAATTCAATCTGAAAGGATTGATCACCATCAAGGATATCGAAAAAATCAAGAAATTCCCCCTGGCCTGTAAAGACTCCCTGGGGCGGTTACGGGTGGGGGCGGCCGTCGGCATCATCGACCGGGAAGAGCGGGTCGCGGCGCTGCTGGCGGCGGGCGCGGACGCAATCGTGATCGATACGTCACACGGTCATTCCTCGGCCGTACTCGATGCAATCCGGGACACCAAAAAGAATTTTCCCGATTGTGATCTGATCGCGGGCAACGTGGCGACGCCGGAAGGCGCCCAGGCCCTGATCGATGCCGGCGTGGATGCCATCAAGGTCGGGGTGGGCCCCGGCTCCATCTGTACGACCCGTATCATTGCCGGCGTCGGCGTTCCGCAGATTACGGCGATAAGGGATGCCTGCAGGGTCGCGCTCAAAAACGATATCCCCGTTATCGCGGATGGAGGTATCAAGTATTCCGGGGACATCGTGAAGGCATTGGCCGCAGGCGCCCACACGGTCATGATCGGGAGCCTTTTTGCCGGAACGGAGGAAAGCCCGGGCGAGACAATTCTATACCAGGGGCGAAGTTACAAGGTTTACCGGGGGATGGGATCCCTGGAGGCCATGAAATTGGGAAGTAAGGACCGGTATTACCAGGATGACGTCGAAAGCACGATCAAACTGGTTCCTGAAGGCATCGAGGGAAGGGTGCCTTTCCGCGGATCCCTGTCTGCGAGTATATTCCAGCTCATCGGCGGATTGAAGGCGGGAATGGGTTACGTGGGCTCCAAAACGATCCGGGAGTTGAGAACGGAAGCGAAGTTTGTGAGAATCACCTCCGCCGGCCTGCGGGAAAGCCATGTCCATGATGTCATCATTACCAAAGAGGCGCCCAACTACTGGCTGGATTAGACCCGTTTTACGATCGTCGCGATCGAAAAACCTTGCGATCAGGATATCAGTTACACCATGACGAAAAACCCTTTTGTCCATTTGCATGTTCACACGCAATACAGCCTGTTGGACGGTGCCATCCGCGTGAGCGATCTGTTGAAGAAAGCCCAGGAGTACGGAATGCCCGCCGTTGCCATCACGGATCACGGCAACATGTTCGGCGCGGTGGATTTCTATCAGCAGGCTCAAAAGTCCGGAATCAAACCCATCCTCGGGTGCGAGCTGTACATTGCCCCGAAAAGCCGGCACGATAAGACATCCGGATACAGCAGTGACAATGCGAATCATCTGGTCGTTTTAGCCAAGGACATCACCGGTTATCAGAACCTCGTCCGGTTGAGCAGCATCGGTTATCTGGAAGGGTTCTACTATCGTCCGCGTATCGACAAGGAGGTGTTGAGGAAATACCGGGAGGGTTTGATCGGCCTCAGCGCCTGTCTGCACGGTGAAATAGCCGGAAGACTCCTCAAGGGCCGGGCAGAGGAGGCGGAGGCTGCAGCCGCTGAATACCTGGACATTTTCGGTCCCGACAATTTCTATATCGAGATGATGGAGAACGGCCTGAAGGAGCAGGATCTGGTCAACGACCAGCTTGTTTCCCTCGCGCAAAAGATGAACATCAGAATGGTCGCGACCAATGACTGTCATTATCTCGCAAAAGAAGACGCGGAGGCCCATGAAATCCTTCTTTGTATCCAGACGGGAAAAACGATCCACGACAACGACCGGATGAGGTTCAGCACGAACCAGTTGTACCTGCGATCCCAGGAGGAGATGAAGCGCCTTTTTCAGCATCTTCCGGAGGCGATCGACAATACGTTCCGTATTGCGGAACAGTGCAACGTCGAACTGGATCTGGGAAAATTTATTTTACCGAAATTCGAGATCGAGAATTCCCGGGAAACACTGGATGATCACCTGATCAGGGAAGCGGAAAAGGGATTCGAGGCATTGTTTCCGCTGATTTTGAGGAAGTCGAAGGAAGGATCGGAAGAAGAGATCCGTGCGAAGTATCTCGATCGCCTGTATCATGAACTGGACATCATCAAGAACATGGGATTCGCCGGTTATTTCCTGATTGTGTCCGATTTTGTCCAATACGCCAAAAGAAATCATATTCCCGTCGGTCCCGGCAGGGGGTCCGCCGCCGGGAGCCTGGTGGCCTACAGCCTGGGCATCACCAACATCGATCCGATCGAATACGACCTGTTTTTCGAGAGATTTCTCAATCCCGATCGGATCAGCATGCCCGATATCGATATGGACTTCTGCCCGGAAGGACGGAACGAAATCATCCGTTACGTAAAGGGAAAGTACGGTCCGGACAAAGTCGCCCAGATCATCACCTTCGGGAAAATGCAGGCAAGAGCCGTCATTCGGGACGTTGGAAGAGTGATCGGCATGCCTTACGGAGAAGTGGACCGTATTGCCAAATTGATTCCCGAAGGGGTCAATGTGACCCTGGACGGAGCCCTGAAAACGGAGCCGCGTCTGACGGACGAAATAACGCGGTCACCCGAAGTGAAAAGGCTGCTGGATCTGGCCAAATCCCTGGAAGGATTGAACCGGCATGCCTCGACCCATGCGGCCGGCGTTGTCGTATCCGATGTACCCCTGGTGGATAGAGTCCCCCTTTATAAAAACCAAAAAGACAACGAAGATGTCGTCACCCAGTTTTCCATGAATGATCTGCAAAGCGTGGGGTTGACGAAGTTCGACTTCCTGGGATTGAAGACGCTGACCGTGATCGATGACGCGTTGGAGTCGATCACGGAGGAACAGGGAATCGAAATCGACCTGAATTCGTTGTCATTGGATGACGAGCTGACGTACCGGTTGTTGAGCAGCGGTGATACGAACGGAATCTTTCAGCTTGAAAGCTCCGGGATGAAAGACATCCTCGTGAACATGAAGCCCGATTGCATTCAGGATGTCATTGCCCTGATCGCCCTCTACCGTCCGGGTCCCATGAGTATGGTTCCTGAATTCATTGCCAGAAAGCAGGGAAAGACAAAAATCAGTTATGAAATACCGCATTTGAAATCGATTCTGGAAGAGACCTACGGGGTCATCCTCTACCAGGAACAGGTGATGCAGATCGCCGTTACCGTCGGTGGGTATACGATGTCCGAGGCGGATACGCTGCGCAAGGTCATGAGCAAGAAAAAAGCGTCCGATATGGAAAAGGAACGGCCGAAGTTTCTTGCCGGAGCGGCGCGAAAAAGTATTCCCGAAGGTAAAGCCCAGAAGATCTGGGAAAAGATGGAAACCTTCGCGGAATACGGATTCAATAAATCCCACAGTACGGCCTACGCGATGATTTCCTATCAGACCGCCTATCTGAAAGCCCACTACCCCGCCCATTTCATGGCTGCACTGCTGACAAGTGAAAAAGACAACCGGGATAAAATCATTAAATATATCAATGACTGCAAGGAAATGGGGATCCGTGTCCTTCCTCCGGAAATCAACCAGTCACGAAAAATATTCCGGGCCTATGAAAATTGCATCCGCTTTGGATTGGCCGCCGTGAAGAATGTAGGGGAGGGGGCCATCGAATCGATCATTGAATGCCGCACGGAGAAAGGTCCGTTCAAGTCCTTCGAAGACTTCTGCATGCGTATCGACTCCCGTAAAGTTAACAAGCGCGTTATCGAAAGCCTCATCAAATGCGGTTGTTTTGATGCCGTGGAGGGCGACAGGACCCGTCTTTTGTCGGTCTATGAAGAGGTTCTCGGGCATGCGCAGAAGCGGAACCGGGATTTATCGAAAGGACAGATCAGTTTCTTTGATTCTCTGGAACCTTCACCGTCTTCGATCGATCGGAACGTGCCTGCCCGGGATTCGGAAAACGCCGATCCGGGACACGTAAATGGAGATGCCGGCGTCGATCGAGAGGCCCTGCTGGCTTATGAAAAGGAGACGCTTGGTTTTTATGTTTCAGGGCACCCCCTGGATAGATTTCAGCAGGATCTGGAACGTCGCCATATCACTTTCTCCTCGGATCTCGGCGATGTCCGGGAGAAAAGAGATCTCGTTCTCTGCGGTGTCGTGATCAATCTGAAGGAAATGAAGACCAAGAAAAAAGATACCATGGCTTATGTTCAACTGGAGGATTTGAAGGGGACTT
>JAGVTI010000217.1 GCA_019136935.1 Deltaproteobacteria bacterium | reverse complement strand
ATATTATCCCAGGCACTATCGCTAGAAAAAGGGGTCAAATCTTTATAATCTTGACGATTGGGACGGGTTTTCCGTGGGGATTTAATCATGGACCAAGCTTATATTCGCTTGAATCCTCTTCTGAGTAACTTAAATGTTGTTCCCCAACAAACCTCCCCCAAAGGGCATGAAACGCTAAGAATGGAATCTCAGGCGTCACTGGAACAAAGACGGCAGGATTTGTTAATCAGCGACGCAAGAAGTCTTCCCGGATATTTGGATTCCAAGAATCGCCTTGCCTTGATTCACTATGAAACAATTCCGGGCTGCTTCGGGCCGAAAGCTGCGAGATGAACCCAGGCAGTACCTTAAAATCGTTGATGAAACATCATGTTCTTCGGGAACTGGTCCGAAACATGACGTCCGATGAGTTGATCGAGGGCGTACGCGGTTTGTCCGGATGAACTCGCCGTAAAAAGCCACTGGTCAATTGAGAGGTGGTCAATTGAGCGGGCAATGCTGATGGAGTTGGCTTGATCGCTTTTGTCGTGTTACGCAGCCGGAGAATTGGACGCTTACCGGGAGGTGTTGACTATCGTGCGATCAGGCAGGCGAGAAAACGTTTTCAATAAAAATCCGGCATGATCCAAAATTAACGGAGAGATTCGGGCGGATACAAAATAATACGGGTCAAATGTCAAGAATAAAGATTTGACCCCACGTCCACCCCACGTCCACAAAAGGATTGACAAAAAAAGTTTCCGATAATAGCATAGCGCCCTTTTAGTGCCTGATATATAAGGGAAAAGGTATGAGTTCATGGATAAGAACAGGGCGTTAGCCATTGTTGACCGGTTTCCCGAGGCCAAAGTGCTGGTCGTCGGGGATATCATGGCGGATCATTTTATCTGGGGGAAAGTTGCACGGATCTCTCCGGAGGCGCCGGTCCCCGTCGTTGAAGTCAGCGAGGATTCGCTTCTGTGGGGTGGCTGTGCCAACGTGCTGAACAATATCTGCAGTGTGGGGGGACAGGTTTACCTGGCGGGAGTGATCGGCGGGGATGCCATGGGGGGACGGCTTCTGGAGGAATTTGCGGGGAAGCATATCCCGACGGAAGGCGTGATTGTTGATCCGGACCGGCATACGACGCTGAAAACAAGAATCGTCGCCCACAATCAGCAGGTGGTCCGCTTCGACCGGGAAACGAGGCAAGCGGTTGCTCCGGGTTGCGCCGGAAGAATTCTCCAGTATATCGCCTCGTTGATTGACAAGCTCGATGTCATCGTCGTCTCCGATTATAATAAGGGGGTCATCACGGAAAACCTCCTCGACGGGATCCGGGAGATCGTCGCCGCGAAAAACGTCCGTGTCTGCGTCGATCCGAAGCGGAGCGATCTGTCCTTTTACCGGGGATTCGATGTCATCACGCCCAACCATCACGAGGCGGAAAAGGCCCTGGGGATTGAAGATCTCAACGGAAACGAAGAGGGGAAGGAAAACCGGGTCCGCCGGGAGGCGCTCCAGCTGCTGAAGCGGCTCCATATGAAGGCCCTTCTGATTACACGGGGCGAGGCGGGGATGAGCCTTTACGAATCCGAAGGAGCGGTTGTCCATATTCCCACCCAGGCCAGGGCGATTTACGATGTGACGGGAGCGGGAGATACGGTGATCGGGGTGTTTTCCCTCTGCCTGGCCGCCGGAGCGACGTTCCGCGAGGCGGCGGAAATCGCGAATCACGCCGCAGGGATCGTGGTGGGGAAGGTCGGGACGTCTGTCGTTTCCCGGGAGGAACTGAGGAGGGCCTTGTGAGTATTCCCCGGTCGGCGGAGGCGGTCAAGCTGGTCGTGAGCATCCTGGCTGCGGGCCATGAGGGGCTGACCCTTGTTTTGAGGAAGCTGGCGGAAATTTACGGTCCTCCCGACGTCGTCGGCCCCCCCCTGCCCTTCCACTACACGGACTATTACGAGCCGGAGATGGGCCGGGATCTGGTCAGGCGTTTCGTTTCCTTCGAGAGGTTGATCAGGCCGGAGCAACTTCCCGGAATCAAGATCGCCACGAACGGTCTGGAGGAAGAGCAGACGGAAGGGAATCGCCGCCGCGTCAATCTTGACCCGGGCTACATCTCTTCCGCTCATCTGGTTCTGGCGACGGGGAAGGGTTATACCCACCGGCCGTATCTGAGGGAAGGAATTTATGTTGACCTGACCCTCATTTTCAGGGATAAGACGTTCCATGCTCTGCCGTGGACCTATCCGGATTATGCGGATCCTGCGCAGATCGCGTTCTTCAATCGGATCAGGGGGCGGTACATCGTCCAGTTGAGGCAGGGCGCGGCGGAAGGTTTGGACGAAGCGGAACCGGGGGATGGGCGGGAGGCCCCGTAACGAAGCGGGGCGTGTCATTCCAAAAGGAAAAAAACAATCTTGAAAGCCTTGGTGCCGATAATATGATTAAGAGCATGACCGGATACGGGAAGGCGGAAGCCATGCTGGACGGGAGAAAGTATGCCGTCGAGATCCGCTCCCTGAACCACCGCTACCTGGAAATTTCCCTGAGGCTTCCCGGGAGCCTTTCTTCCCTGGAAACGGAAATCAGAAGGAGGGTCGGCGAGCGTTTTTCCCGGGGACGGATCGAGGTGTCCGTCCGGGTGGATACGAACGGAAACATGGAGGAAGGCAGGCTGGAGCTGAATCTTCCCCTGTTGAAAAATTACCACGATCTCCTGCGGCGGCTCAAAGCGGAGTTTCAGCTGTCGGGCGACATCACCCTCGATCATTTTACCGGGTTCAAGGACATCTTCGTTCCCATGGAAGTGGATACGGACATGGAATTGATCGCCGCACAGATCGGGACGGTCCTGGATGAGGCGGTTCGCCTGCTCACGGAAATGAGGCAGAAGGAAGGGGAACTGCTGCTTGTCGATCTGGACGAGCACATCCGCCGGGTCGAGGGATGCCTGAATGTCATTGCCGACCGGGCGCCCAAGTGTGTCCAGGAATATCAGCGCCGGCTGACCGAACGGGTCCGTGAACTGACGGGCGGCGTCGATGTCGACGAGATCCGCCTGAGTCAGGAAGTGGCCATCATGGCCGACAAAAGCGACGTGACGGAGGAGATTGTCCGGTTGGCCAGCCACATCAGCCAGTTCCGCGAGATGCTGAAGAGCGGGGACGCAATCGGCAGGAAGATCGATTTTCTCATCCAGGAGATGAACCGGGAGATCAACACGATCGGCTCCAAAACGGGGGATCTCGATATTTCCCGGAACGTCATCGAAATCAAGAGCGAACTGGGAAAATTGAGGGAACAGGTGCAGAATATTGAGTAGGTTTTCCACCACAGGAGGGGAGGGGCTTTTCCTCGTTGTTTCGGCGCCGTCGGGGACGGGAAAGACGACGATTTGCCGCGAAGTGATGAAGATGTATCCCGGACTTCGTTTTTCCACCTCGTACACCTCCCGTCCGCCCCGGCCGGGAGAGGTGAATGGAAGGGATTATTTTTTCGTCTCACGGGAAGAATTCGAGGCGATGGCCTGCCGGGGGGAATTCGTCGAATGGGCGGAGAATTACGGCCAGTTGTACGGCACGGCTGTTTCCGTCCTGGATGCCTATGTAGAAGACAAGCGGGATGTCTTCCTCGATGTGGATCCGCGTGGTGCCAAGGCCATCAAGGCCCGTTATCCCGATGCGGTTTTCGTTTTTATCCTGCCTCCGTCCCTTGACGAGTTGAAAAACCGGCTGAAAAACAGGGGACACGAGGACGAGGAGGCCTTGAAAAGAAGGTTCGGCAACGCCGTGGCGGAAATGGGCGAAGTCGTGTGGTATGATTACGTCGTTTTTAACGATACGCTGCCGGAAGCGGTCGATCTGCTCCGCGCCATCTACCTTGCAGAGAAGAATCGCAGGTCGAGAAGGAAGGCGGACATAGAAAAGTTAATCATTGATCGGAGGTAAATTCGAACATGGCAAGAATTACGATAGAAGATGCCCTGGCAAACGCCGAGACCCGGTTCGGGCTCGTCATGCTGACGGCCCAGAGGGCAAGGCAGCTCTTGAAGGGGTCCGCGCCCCTGGCGGACATCCGGAACAACCGGGAAATTGTGGCCGCCCTCCGGGAAATCGCTGCGGGCAAGGTAGTCTACGCGCATCCCGAATACCTGAAGGGGGCAAAAGAAGATTTCAAACCGATTCCGGACGATATGGAGTTTATCGGCGATGAAGACTATGCAGAACCGGAACTCTGATCCCCGGGGCAAGCTGATCTTCGCCCTCGACGTGGGGGAGGATCTCGATGAGGCCCTTTCCTGGGTGGACCGCCTTTCGGGCCATGTCGGCCTTTTCAAGATCGGCAAGGAGGCGTTTACCCATTTCGGCCCGGAAATCGTTCGCCAGGTCCGGCAGCGGGGCGGCGACGTTTTCCTGGATCTCAAATTCCATGACATTCCCAACACGGTCGCCCGGGCCGCGGAGGCGGCGGCGGGCCTCGGGGTTGCCATGTTCAACATGCACGCCTCCGGCGGGAAAAAGATGATGGAAGAGGCCGTCACGGCGACCCGTTCCTTATCCGAAAAACGGGGGTTCGCCATGCCGGTGATTCTGGCGGTGACCATTCTGACCAGTCTCAACGATCAGGACTTGAAAGAGATCGGGTTCAGGGGGACAACGCGGGAGGCCGTTCTGGGGCTGGCCCGGATGGCTCAGGACGCGGGCGTGCCGGGTGTGATTGCATCCCCCCAGGATATCGACGGCCTCAGGGCGGCCTGCGGGCAGGATTTCCTCATTGTCACGCCCGGAATCCGCGGTGCCGGGGCCGCTGCGGACGACCAGAAAAGAACCCTGTCTCCCCTGGAGGCGGTTTCCCTGGGAGCCGATTACCTGGTGGTCGGCCGGCCCATCCGCCTGGCCGCCGATCCGGCGGCGGAGGCCGATGCCATTGCCGGCGAAATTGCCCGGGGAATGTCCTCCCGCGTCAGGGCAGCATCATAGATCCTTGTTTTCCGTTGCACATTCCCGGTTGTCCGGTTCCGCTTCAAAGGGGCGGTGCCCGGTTTCTGCGGCGGCGTTGCACGGTCATGGCACCGGCGTAGAACAGAATGAGGGATTTCCCCCGGGAGATGCTCGATGGAAGTGATATACGGTGTGAATCCCCTGCTGGAAGCGCTGAAAAGCGACGCGGGGGAAATCCGGAGCCTGATGGTCGCCAGGGGCCGGGAAGGGGAGGGAATTCGGAAAATTCTCGCCCTGGCCGAAAAAAGGCATATCCCCGTTGTTTACCGGATGCGTGACGAACTGGACCGTCTTGCCGGCAATGCCGTTCATCAGGGAATCCTCGGCATCCGCCGGGAATTCCGTTATGCGACCGTCGAAGAAATCATCGCTCACCGGCCGGAGGGGACCCGGGGTGATTTGATCGTCCTTCTGGACGGGATCACGGATCCTCAGAATCTGGGCGCCCTCGTCCGGACAGGCCACTGCTTCGGCGTCAACGGCTTCGTTATTCCCGGAAATCGTTCCGCCTCCCTGACGGCGGCGGTCATGAAGGCCTCCGCCGGCGCCCTGCAGTATACGCCGGTCGCCATGGTGGTCAACCTGGCCAGGACGATCGACTTTCTCAAAGAACAGGGCTTTTGGATTTACGGGGCGGATGCGGGCGGCGATCCCAATCCCCGGGTTTTTGACGGGGTGGATCGCCTGGCCCTGGTGATGGGAAGCGAGGGAAAGGGGATCCGGTCCCTTGTGAGGAAGAAGTGTGATTTTTTGGTTTCCATTCCGATGAAGGGGAAGATCGATTCCCTGAATGTATCGGTTGCCGCGGGGATCATCGTGCATCAGATCGTAAGAAGGTGGGATGAGAGATAGATCGGTGCCGGGGATGGCACGGGGACGATTTTGCAGGGCACATCCCAGGAAAAAACTTTTTATCGCTTTTTTCCTGCTGATGGTTGTTGCCGTCCTGTCCGGTTTCAGCAGGGTGGCATCCGCGGCGGAACAAGGGATCCACCCGTCGGCGCCGCCTTCGTCGGCCCTCCAGCCGAAGTTAACCTGGAGTATGCGGTTTACGGGTCCCGGTGGAGATGTTCTTGAGGCGGGGAAAAAGGGAACCCTTGTCCTTACCCTTGTCAATGAGGACGAAGTGCCGGCGGAAAACGTCGTGATCGACATCGGGGAAGAGGGAGAAAACGGGGCGGCCCATGCGGATATCCTCTACGAAAGGCGCCTTGTCATCGATGTGATCGGACCCCGTGAAACCGTATCCAGGGAAGTCAACCTCTTTGCCTCAGGCGGGGCACAATCCCGTGAAGTGATCCTGACGGCGCATATTCCAGGTTATGGGGGAGCCGCTTACGCGGAACGAACGGTTCGGATACAGCTGAAACCGGTCGATTTGCCGCGCTTATCGGTTTCTGTCGTCGGGGTCAGGGATCCGGATGGGAACAGCCGGATCGAGGCCGGAAAGATCGTCCGGTTGTCCGTCCGGATTTGGAATCACGGGACAGGGGATGCGTCCCAGGTCAGCGCCCATGTCAGAACCTGGCGCGACGTGTTTGTCGCCGGAGACGGGAATACCTATTTTGAACTGGGGGATATCGCGGCCGGTAAATTTGCCGACTTCGCTTTCCTTGTTTACACCGGTGTTCGAACGGCCCGGGGCCGGAATGTCCCGGTCACGGTTTACGTCCACGAGGCGCGATCC
>JAGVTI010000009.1:6934-7402 GCA_019136935.1 Deltaproteobacteria bacterium | reverse complement strand
AACAGGAAGTTTATCGGCTTTCTTCAGCACTATCGCATGGACCGGCTGGAAACCCTTTTAAACGGCGATGCCTGTATGGATTGACCCTGTTCGCCGTTTTGGAATGGGAAGGTCACTTTATCCGGCAAATCGCTCTTTTACATCATGGGGCCCCGGAAGGCTATGGCCCGGATCACGGTGTAGAAGATAAACTGTATGACGATGGCGAGGACAACGGTCGCGATGAAAAAAGTCAACAGCTTGTCTTCCGGCACATCCTTCAGCTGTTTGATTCCCAGGAACAACAGGTACAGCCCGTATAATCCGGCGATCATACTGATGATTGAGAGAGATGGAATGATCAGGAATATCCCGCCGATCCATGCGGGTGTCATGGAAAATACGCTGATTTTAAGGGCGGTCTCCATGCTTTGAGAAGCGCCGAATTTGGGGGAAAGAAAATCGATGATCATGGCGAGCAGGTAGACA
>JAGVTI010000009.1:0-6888 GCA_019136935.1 Deltaproteobacteria bacterium | reverse complement strand
AGGTAGACACTCACGAGGCTGAATACATAAGTCAGGATACAATGGATCAGTCCGTATCCGAAGGGTAGACGGAAAGGACCGGTGCCGGTGGAAACGCCGATGAGCCCGAAGCCGATCAAGCCGGCGAGGGCGGGAATCGCGGCCAGGATCATGGCGTACCGGGTAAAAAGATCGGCCGTCGTGTGCGTTTCGCCCTTGATCGTTCCCCATTCCGCAACCGGTGACAACAGGATGTTCTTTACTCTTTCAACCAGGTTCATGTCTGCCTCCTTCTCGAATTGTTTGGAAATGATTTGAACGGCCGGGTATCGCCCGTCCCGGCGACACGGAGCCGCATATGCAAACCGCCGGCGTTCACTGCCTCGTAACGAATCCGCTTTTATCATTCCGGGGAGACGGTGCGATGAAAAATCTCCCTGTTATTGCAAGCTTATTTGTATTTGCGCCTTGGGCGCAGCGATGAACTCGGGATGACGAGTCAAGCCGTCTTCGGCTTTCTGCGGTTTCATTCACGTGATACTTCGGCCATTGAATCGATCCATTTCCGTCATTCCTCGAAAGACGGAATCCGGAATGAATTTGACTGGATGCCGGATCGAGAGGCTGTGTCGCAATGTCATTCTGAGGCGTCAGCCGAAGAATCTCTTCCTTTTAACAGACCGTTATGATTCGATTCTTCGCGTAGTTGATCCTTGCGCGAAGCGAAGAACTCGGAACGACTTCGAATATAAATCGGGTATTGCGATACGGCCTCGGAGGCCGGCATGACGTTTTGAATATTTGCTTGCCGATGTAATCAAATCGGGCAGAACGAGATATCTTACAACTCAGGAGCCATGTCGAGGGTCCCCGAAAGAGTCCGTGATGTCCGGTATCCAATGCTCCGGAACGGATTTCCGGTTGCGGGGAACAACGCCTCACTTGATGACGACCGGTTTTCCTTCCGGGGCCATGTCGGCATTTTTCAAGGTTGCAACGATTTTTTTGAGAGTGACCTTTTTGTCGTCGTAGGTAATGGTGACCAACCCCTGTTCTCCCAGTTCATAGGAACTGATCCCCCTGATATTTTTCAGGACAGCCCGTGTCCTCGCTTTTTTCCCTCAGGAATCGCAGCCGGGAACGGTCAGGCGGACGATCCGTTCCGCGGCCCACACAGGCGCCAGAGGGGGGACCGCCAGGAAAAACAGGGCAAACAGACAGCAGAAAAAACGCCGGATACTCATAAACTCGACTTGTCCTTTTTTTATGGATTCGACTTCCGCGCAACTTATCGGCATTTCACGTAAAAAGCCAGGAAAATTTCATCGGGAAGGGGCTTTCCGTGAATCTCGACACACCGGAAGCGGACTGCCCGCCGATAAATATTCAGGAGAAACGTCCGGCGGGAGGTTACCGCCTTGACAGCGGGAGGCCATTCTTCTATAAAATGGAAAACAAAATGCGAAACCCTTGAATGACGATTTTTTTCGATCCCCTTCATTCCCCCACCGGGGGGGTGTGCCGCAATGTCATTCTGAGGAGCGACCGCGACGAAAAGGACACAAAAGCAGCCATGGGCCTGGTAATGGACGGGTCATTCATACTCGCCTCCGCTTCACCGCGGAGGATCGAATTGTTGAAGGGGTTCGGGTTGTCTTTCGACGTGATTCCCAGCGGAGCCGATGAATCCTTCCGTCCGGGGGAGACCCCGCGGGACCATGTCCGAAGAATCTCCGGCGCGAAAGCCCTGGCCGTTGCCGCAGATCACCCCGATGCGTGGGTTCTGGGAGCCGATACGATCGTTGTCATCGACGGGCGGGTTCTCGGGAAACCCAAAGACAAGGAGGATGCCCGGAACATGCTCCGGCTTTTGAGCGGGCAGGAACATTCGGTCTATACGGGGTTTTCCATCGTCGGGAAGGCGAAGGCCCTCCTGCGCCAACGGGTGATCCGGTCGGTCGTGGTCTTCAAACGGATTTCCGAGGACGAACTGGAATGGTACGTCAATTCGGATGAACCTTACGACAAGGCGGGAGGCTATGCCGTTCAGGAAAAAGGCGGCCTGTTCGCCCGCCGAATCCGCGGTTCCTACTCCAATGTGATCGGTCTGCCCGTCAGTGAGGTATTCGAGGTCCTGAAAGAGATCGGGGCGATTCGTTTTAACGGGGTGTGTCATGAACAATTCGGTTGAACAGAATATCTCGGCCGTTCGGGAGCGGGTCGGCGAAGCGGCCCGGCGCTCGGGCCGGGACCCTTCCGCGGTCCGCCTGATGGCGGTCACGAAAACCGTCGATGACGAACGTATCCGCGAAGCCATCGCGGCGGGCGTGCATCTCATCGGGGAAAATTATGTCCAGGAGGCCCAGCGGAAAATTCCCCTTTTGGGAGAAGGTCTTGAGTGGCACATGATCGGGCATCTCCAGACCAACAAGTCCAAGTACGCCGTCCGCCTTTTCCACATGGTTCAATCCGTCGACCGCATCGAGCTGGCACGGGAACTGGACAAGCGGTGCGGTGCGGCGGGGATGGTCATGCCGATCCTGGTCGAGGTGAACACCGGGGACGAGTCGAGTAAAAGCGGCGTTTCCCTTGGGGATGCCGTAAACCTGGTCGAGACGGTTTCCGCATTCAAAAATCTGTCTGTCCGGGGCCTCATGACCATGCCACCCTGGTTCTCCGACCCCGAGGAGGCCAGGCCCTTTTTCCGGAGTTTACGGGAGCTTCGGGACCGGATCGCCGAGCGGGAAATTCCGGGTGTGCACATGACGGAATTGTCCATGGGCATGTCCGGCGATTTCGTTGTCGCCGTGGAAGAAGGGGCGACCATCGTCAGAATCGGCCGGGCGATTTTCGGGGAACGTCCGCCAAAGACCGTCTGATCAGGTGATCCATGAGAACCCTGAAATTCATCCTCAACGGGGATCCGACGGAAACGGGCGTCAACGACGGGGAAACCCTGCTCGAAGTTCTGAGAAACCGTCTGGGGCTTACAGGAACCAAACAGGGGTGCGACCAGGGCGAGTGCGGCAGTTGTACGGTTCTGATCGACGGCAAGCCCGTTCTCTCCTGTCTTACCCTGGCGGTCCGTGTGGAAAACCGGCATGTGACGACCATCGAGGGCCTGGCCGAAGGGGGGAAGCTGCATCCCGTCCAGGTTTCCTTTCACGAAAAAGGGGCGATCCAGTGCGGTTTCTGCACTCCCGGCATGGTTCTGACCGCAAAGGCGCTTCTGGATCGGAATCCCCACCCGACCCGCAATGAGATCAAAGAAGCCCTTGCCGGCAACATTTGCCGCTGCACGGGATACAAGAAAATCGTGGAAGCGGTCGAGCAGGCTGCGAAAATGATGGCGGAGAAGGCCGATGGGTGAGAAAAACGAATATCGTTGCATCGGCCGGAATACCCCCCGGACCGACGGCCTGGCCAAGGTGACCGGAAGCGCCCTTTTTTCCGCCGATATCCAGGTGTCCCGCTGCCTGACCGGCAAGATTCTCCGCTCTCCCCACGCCCATGCGCGGATCCTCTCCATCGATACGAAGAAGGCGGAGGCACTGCCCGGTGTAAAGGCCGTTGTGACAGGAGCCGATGCGCCGGTGCGCTACGGTATTCTTCCCGTTTCACAGGACGAATATCCCCTGGCGGTGGATAAGGTCCGGTTCATCGGAGACGAGGTGGCCGCCGTGGCGGCAATCGACGAAGCGACAGCATTGCAGGCCCTGGACCTGATCGATGTTCGCTACGAAGTTCTGCCTGCTATTCTGGATCCCCGGGAGGCCTTGGTCCGGGATGATGTCAAGATCCAGGAGCGGACGCAGGAGGCGAATATCGAGCGGCGGATTCATCTGGTATTCGGCGATATGGAAAAAGGATTCGCCGAGGCGGATTACATCCGGGAGGACCGCTTTTTCAAGGATGCGGCCAGCCATGCCTTTCTTGAACCCCACAGTGCCCTGGCGCAGTTCAGTGACGGGAAACTCACCCTGCGGACCTCGACCCAGGTTCCCCACTACGTTCAGCGGGCCCTTTCCAAGGTGCTCGGGATTCCGGCGGATAAAATCCGGGTCATCAAACCCGTTTTGGGGGGTGGGTTCGGCGGCAAAGGGGAACCCCTGCCGCTGGAATTCGCCGCATCGCTGCTGGCGATCAAATCCGGGCTGCCCGTGCGGATCACCCACAGCCGGGAGGAAGTCTTCCTTACCCACCGTGGCCGCCATCCCGTGGAAATGACCCTGAAAACAGGGGTCAAAAAAGACGGAACGATTACGGCGGTTCAGTTCAACAGTCTTCTTGATGGAGGCGCTTACGGTTCCTACGGCGTTGTAACGATGATCTACTCGGGTCAGCTCCTGACGGCTCCTTACCGGGTGCCCGCCTTTTCGTTCGATAGTGCGCGGGTCTTTACGAACAAGCCCCCCTGCGGGGCTCAGCGGGGTCACGGCGGGGTGCAGCCCAGGTTCGCCTTCGAGGTGCACCTGGACCGGATTGCCGCCGATCTGGGGCTTGACCCCCTGGAGGTGCGTTACCGCAACGCCATCGACCCCAACACGGTGACGGTCAATGAATTGCGGATTACGTCCTGCGCGTTCAAAGAGTGCCTGGACAAGGTTGCCGAAACGGTTGACTGGAAAGAAAAACGTGGCAAGCTCCCCTACGGGAAGGGAATCGGGCTGGCCGGCGGGTTCTACGTAACGGGTGCGGCCTATCCCATCTATGCCAACCCCATGCCCCACTCCCAGGCCCAGATCCGCGTGGATCGGGACGGCGGCGTCACCGTCTTTTCCGGGGCCTCCGATATCGGACAGGGATCGGACACACTGCTGATGATGATTACCGCAGAAGCCCTGGGAGTTCCGGAGCAGTCGGTACGGGTTGTCTCCGCCGACACGGAAACCACACCGGTCGACCTCGGTTCCTATTCCAGCCGGGTGACCTTTATGGCCGGAAACGCCTGCCGGCAGGCCGCCCTGGAAATACGTGACCATCTTCTTGCCGCCTGTGCGGCGCAGTTGGCGCGGAATCAAAAGACCCTGACGATCACTGGCGGATACCTGTTCGAACACGGTAAAGAAGAGCCCCTGATGACTTTTGCCGAGGCCGCCGTTCTGGCGGAAGCCGCCGGGGTTGCTTTATGTGCCATGGGCAGCTACCGTCCGCCGGAGCTGGCCGGTTCCTACAAGTTCGGCGGCGTGGGACCGTCGCCGGCCTATTCCTTTGGCGCCCAGACGGCGGAGGTGGAGGTGGATACGGAAACGGGAGAAATCCGGGTGACGAAAATCCACTGCGCCCATGATCTGGGTTTTGCCCTCAATCCCCTGACCGCATCGGGCCAGGCCGAAGGAGCTGTCGTCATGGGTTTCGGCGAGACCCTCCTGGAACATCACGCCTTCCTGCCGGGAGGCCGTCACAGCGGTCCGAATTTCCTGGATTACAAGGTCCCGACATTCCTCGATGTCCCGGAAGTGGACGTGACCCTGGTGGAAAGCGTCGATCCCTGTGGCCCCTATGGGGCGAAAGAAATCGGCGAAGGAAGCCTTCACCCCAGTCTGCCGGCCATTGTGAACGCCATCTACGATGCCATCGGGTGCTGGTTCCATGAACTTCCTCTGACGCCGGAAAAAGTTCTGGCGGCGATAGCGAAGAAAAAGGAGGCCCCATGATCCTTCCGGAACTGGATGTGCGGACACCCGCTTCTCTTTCCGATGCCCTGCAAATGATGGCGGAGTTTCCCGGGGCGAGGCCCCTTGCCGGGGGGACAGACCTTCTTGTCCTTCTGAAACAGCGCCTCTTACCGGTGGGCCCCCTGATCGATCTGGGACGGTTAGCGGAACTGGAAACCCTTGGTACAGTCGGAGAAAACCTCGTCATCGGTGCCGGGGTGACTCTTTGCGAAGTCGGCGAAAACACGCTGGTCCGGAATCTCTTTCCCGCCCTGTCCGAAGCGGCGGCTGCCGCGGCCGGCCCGAACCTGAGGAACATGGGAACAATCGGCGGAAACCTCTGCCTTTTTCCGCGCTGCCTCTATTACAACCAGTCCCGATTCTGGCGATCCACCCTCGGCAATTGCCTGAAGACGGGAGGGGAGAGCTGTTTCGCCGTGCCGGGAAGTCTTCGGTGTTATGCCTGTTTCAGTGCCGATTGTCCACCCCCCCTCATCGCCCTGGGGGCAAAAGTGTCTGTGGCTCGCTGGTGCGACGGACAGGTTGGCAGCCGCCTCATTCCTCTGGAGGATCTGTACCGGAATGATGGTGTTCGTCCGTTGACCCTGAATCCAGATGAACTGGTGACGGCGATTTATCTGCCCGTGCGCGAGGGGCTCCGCTCCGCCTACGGGAAATACCGGCGGCGGGCGTCGATCGACTTTCCCCTGGCAGGGGTGGCCGTATCATTTGTTCTGGAGGAGAACCGATTTAAAGACATCGTGGTTGTTCTGGGGGCCATGGCGTCCGCCCCCATTATGGCCCGCGAAGCAATGACCCTTCTGGAAGGACGGGAGTATGGAAAGGAGGTTCTTGAAGCAGCGGCGGAACAGGTTGCCCGGGGAACACATCCCGTCAGAAATCAGCCGGGTTCACCGGAACACCGGCGCCACATGACGAGGATTCTCTTCCGGCGGATGGTTGCGAAACTGGTTACGGGGGATTAATTTACAGAAGAAATGAAGTACTACCGGTGATGTGTGTGATCGGGAAGAGCGATTTATCCCTTTGCCCGTAAGGAAGAGAGTGGATCAGAACTGCAAAGTCCGTTCGAGCTTCCACCTTGAAATCCAACGGTGACCAGGAAAGGAGCAAGAAAATGGAATTCAGCGACGTCGTCAGGGGAAGAAGAAGCGTCCGGCGGTTCAAACCGGACCCGGTTCCCAGGGAAAAGCTGGAAAAAATCCTGGAAAACGCCCAGTGGGCGATTTCC
>JAGVTI010000299.1 GCA_019136935.1 Deltaproteobacteria bacterium | reverse complement strand
ACTGCGACCAGGTGATGCCGGTCTTCCTGACAAAACCGGAAAAATAATATTCCATCATCTCCCGGCTGAAACGCTCGTTTCCCGCTTCGACGGGAGTGTGGGTCGTAAAAATGCTGCTGCCGCGGACGACTTCCGCGGCCTCGTCGAAGGAGAGCCCCTCTTCCAGCATGAGACCGGAAATCCTCTCCAGGATAAGGAACGCCGAATGCCCCTCGTTGATGTGGTAGACGCGGGGTTTGAATCCCAATTTGCGCAGAAGTTTCACGCCCCCCATTCCCAAAAGGATTTCCTGTTCGATTCTCGTTCTCTGATCCGCTGCGTAGAGCCGGTCCGTGATGTGGCGGTCCTGAACGGTATTTCTCGGCAGATCCGTGTTCATGAGATACAGCGTGACCCGTCCCACCTTGATCTCCCGTATGTTCGCATAAAGGGTCCGTCCGGGAAGATCGATGGAAATCTGGACTTCGTTCCCCAGATCGTCCTGGACGAGCTTCAGGGGCATATGGGTCAGGTCGTTCTCGGGATATTCGGCGATCTGGATACCGTTCTGATCGATAACCTGCCGGAAATAACCGTTTTTATAGAGAAGCCCCACTCCGACAAGAGGAATGTTCAGGTCGCTGGCCGACTTCATATGGTCCCCGGAAAGGGTCCCCAGACCGCCGGAATAGATGGGAATGGTTTCATGCAACCCGTATTCGGTGGAAAAGTAGGCAATGGGATGGGTCATGTTGATTTCCGGTGACGGAATGATCCGCTTGTGCGTGCCCTTCTCCTCCATGTACTGGTCGAAGAGCTTGAAGATCTGGCGATAACGCCCCATATAGAAGGAATTGTCCGCCGCCTCGTCCAGTCTCTCCGGAGAGATCATTTCCAGCATCCTGACCGGGTTGTTTCCCATTTCATTCCACATCTTGGGATCCAGGGGTGCGAACAGATCGAAGACCCGGGGATTCCATGCCCACCAGAGGTTGTAGGCCACCTCCCTCAATCTTGCGATTTTCTTGGGCAGATGGGCAACCGCCGTGAAATGACGGAAATGGGGCTGGGTGGATACGCTTCCCGCAAAGGTATACCTTTCCTCGATGGCCTCTTCCCTGCTGAGGATCTTCCGGGAACGTTCCAAGGCCTTGGCGGCGGCCGTTTCGTATCCTTCGAGATAGAAGCGGTAAAATTGCGCCCAATTGGCATGCTCGGCCACGTCACGGGCGTTTTTCCGCTGTTCCAGGAGCACGGCTTCTTCCTGAAAGACAAACTGCCTCAAAATCCGGT
This sequence comes from Deltaproteobacteria bacterium, assembly GCA_019136935.1. Taxonomy (GTDB): domain Bacteria; phylum Desulfobacterota; class Syntrophia; order Syntrophales; family JAAYKM01; genus JAAYKM01. The sequence goes on along the minus strand of JAGVTI010000299.1, from coordinate 5,663 downwards.
AGAGGTTCTCTTCGATTTCCTGAATCGGCCGTCCCTTGCGGTTCAGAATAATGATTCCCGGTGACTGCCCCATGGTCTCCTGCACCCAGCCCCCGAATCCAGCCTGGTCCGTGGTGACCGTCGGAACGGCATAGGCGGCGCATTCGAGGGGCGTGTATCCCCAGGGCTCGTAATACGAGGGGAATACACCGAGATCACATCCCGACAGGGCCTCGTAGTAAGGCATGTTGATCAGGCCGTCGTAGCCGTCGAGGTAAGCCGGGATGAAAATGATCTGGACACGGTTCTCGGGGGCATTCCGGAATCCCAATCGATTACAGGTCTGCAGGATGGGGTCCGACGCTTCGTAATCCAGGCGATGGGTGGCGATCGCGCCTCCCGCCGCATCGGAAGCAGGGGATGCCTTTGCCAAATCGCTCTGCAGACGGGGGTTCAAGTCCGTATGACCGGCGAGGATCGACAGGAAAACCAGAACGGATTCCTGCTCGGTCAGGTCCTTTTCCAGGCGGGAGAGGGCTTCGAGAAAGACATCGACCCCCTTGTTGTGGAACTCATAACGCCCGGAAATAATCATGATTTTAGTGTGGTCCGAGAAATTTCTCCTCAAAAAGCGGGACGCCCCTTCCAGAAGTTTCTCCCTTGCTTTAAGGGCCGGTGTCCTGTTCTGCGACAGGTCCGGGATATGCTCGATATTCAGACCGTTCGGCGTGATCACGTCAGGGGGCCGGCCCAGAAAGTTCAGGGCTTCCGTGGCGGTGATGGCGCTGACAGTGGTAAAGCAATCGGCTTCCCTGGCTGAAGCGGCTTCCATGGAATATTTAGCCGTAATATTGTGCGCCGTCGCCTCTCGCTGGGGAGAGATGAGTTCCATGTTCGCATAGATGTCCATCCCCGAACCGGCAAGGGAACGTCCGAGAATGGTGGCATGGGTGGTGAAGACCGTGCCGATTTCCGGCACCTTCTCTTTCAGATACAGCAATCCCGCACCGCACATCCATTCATGGAAATGGGCGATCGCCGTCTGTTCCCGGGGCCTTGACAGAATGTTGTACGCCGTCTCGATGACCTCTCCGCAGGCGTAGCTGAACATGACGGGTTCGATGTAATCCCACCCGCCCGCGATGGAATCGACGCCATACTCCTCCCAAATCGTGTAAAGGAGTTGATCCTTGTTGTATTTTTTGCCCGCGCCAACCAGGATGACCTTCGGTTCACCGGGGATTTTCCAGCGGCCAAAGCGGCAGGCGATGTCCTTCATGGCCGTGGTTTCCCGGATTCTTGCCCAGCAGTCCTCATCCGTTTCCTCGAAGTCGATATTCGTCTTCAGGTCAGGGCCCAGAAGAAAATAATTTTCTCCGTAAGATGCGATCGCTTCACGAAGCTTGCTCGTGACCACCGTGTAAATCCCCCCAACCTTGTTGCAGACTTCCCAACTGACTTCGAAAAGAAACCCCTTCCCCTGTTCAGGCATGATTTGTCTCCTTTATTTACTTATGCAGCGTTCGATCAAAATCGTCCAAAATGTTCATGTAACTGATGTAGGCATCATAGGGTGATCCCCAGGGATTGAAATAGCGGTGCACATCCCCGTCGGCAAACCGTTTCGTGCACATGTAATAAAAATGATCCGAAGTCTGGAGCATTCTCCAAACCTTCAGGAACCCGTCATCCCCTGATTGCTTGACCCTGTCTTCCATCTGAAACAGGCACCGGAGCGCGTCCCGCTGCATTCCGTTGCCCGTCCAGGCGGTGACGTCCCGCTCCGAATCCGCCCAGGAAACCGTTTCCTCCACATCGAGCAGGGGAGACGCGGACGGATCGGGAATAATCTGGGCAGGGGTCGCAAAACGAAAATCAGGATATTTCAGGATTTCTCCCGGCAACTCCCACAGAAAATCAAAAATTCCCGTTTCGGACCAATGGTGCTCGCCGAAGGTTTCGTAATCCATGAAAAGATTGATCACTTCCACCGCTTCACCGTTTTGACTCAGGTGGCCGGCGTATTTCTTCGCCGTCAGGGGATACTCGAACCAGTCCGTCGCGGAAAACCGGAAAGAAATGTCATCCGACAGGCGGTAGTGGCGCAGAAGGACCGCCAGGCCGGGATGTGAAGCGGCCCGGCAGGAGATCCAGGGATCGCCGCCGGGCAGGATCCGGTCCGCCCCTTCCGTCAGGATGACCTGGTAGCCCATTTCTCCGACCGCCCTGGCGATATCGTTGTTGTAGATCATCTCCGTGTTGCAGAAGGTAACGGCCTTCTGACCGAAGAGGCCGTCGATCTTCGCGTGATGCCGCTGTACCTGCTCCCGGAACTCCGCCGGTGAATAAAGAGAGGCAAGGGAATGGTCGTAGGTTCCGTTCAGCCACTCCACGCACCCGGTTTCATTCATCCGCTGAAAGCTCTCCAGGACATCGGGCCGCTCCGATTCCAATTGTTCGATCAACGTTCCCGTCAGGGAAAAGGCGACCCGGAAATCACCTTCGTATTTCCGGAGCAACCTGACAATCCGGTCGCTCGCCGGCAGATAACACTTGTCCGAAACCTTGTGGAGCACTTCGCGGTTCAAGGCCTCGTTTTCATAGTCATGGCGCTGATCGATATCGAAAACGGTATACCGCCTTAAGCGCCGGGGCTGGTGAACCTGGAAAAACAGGCAGATACTCGGCATCCCTTCACACTCCCTGATAGGCGACTCTCGTATATACGTCCCGGATCTTTCCGGCGGCCTCTTTCCAGCCCGTCCCGGACAGTTCTTCCCTGGCGCGCGCCTGCATCTCCGTCATGAGGGGTTCACGGCTCAAAAGGGCGATCATCTTGTCGGCCATATCCCGGACATCCCAGAAATCAACCAGCAGACAATGGTGAAGCACCTCGGCAACGCCGGAGTTGCGTGAGACGATCACGGGCACACCGTAACGGCTCGCCTCCAGGGGAGAAATTCCGAAGGGTTCCGAAACGCTCGGCATCACGTACAGATCGCTCATTCTGAACATTCGATCCACGTCTTCGCCCTGGAGAAATCCCGTAAAGTGAAATTGTTTCCCGATACCCAGTTCGGCCACCTTTTCGATCATGCCGGGCATCATGTCACCGCTGCCGGCCATGATGAAAGTCACGTCCGGGAACCGTTTCAGCACCTCCGCCGCCGCCTCGATAAAGTAGTCCGGCCCCTTCTGAAAAGTGATTCTCCCCAGGAACAGAACGTTCTTCCCCTTTCGGCCTGCCTGGAACGTCACCGGGTCCTCGACCGCATCGTTCCGAAAGACCCCGTTATGGACAACGCTGATGCGATCGGGTGACGCACCGTAATATGAGACGATTCTTCTCTTCGTATAGCCGCTTACGGCAATGATATGATCCGCCTCCATCATGCCACGCTTTTCCATTTCCACAATCCGCCGATCGGCCGCATCGCCGCTCCTGTCGTACTCGAGGGAATGAACATGAAGGATCCAGGGCTTTCCGCTTATCTCCCGCGCTTTAAGCGCCGCCGGAATGGTCATCCAGTCATGACTGTGAATGACGTCGAACCCTTCCGACCGGGCGATGGGCGCCGCTGCCTGTGCGTATCGCTCCACTTCCGAAAAAAGGTCCGCTCCGTAAAGAACAAGGGAGGCACCCTCCCGTCCGCCCCCTTGCGACAAGATCCCCCTTCCGGAGAAACCGGATCGATTGCCGTAGGTCCATTCGTTGAGATAGGGATGCAGGGGCGAATGGACGACAACGTGCGTCACCTCGGCATCCGGTGTTTTCCGGTCCGGGGAGACCTCCTCAACGGCAAAGGAACCCGCTGAAACCACCCTCAGTAAACGATCGCTCCGGGGTTCCTCCGAACCGGGCATAACGAACAGGATCTCTATCCGTTCATCCGCAAGGGCCCGGGTCATTCCGAAACAGGCCGTACCCAGGCCGCCGCTTACATAAGGGGGAAATTCCCAGCCAAACATCAATACTTTCATGCTCTTCCCTCCCTTTCCGGTCAAGGTCCCGGAGACGATATCGCGGGGCCGGTTAAATCTTTGCCGAATGGCGATCCGCCTGTCTCCATCATGACATCGAAAGCATTTCCTGATGGCATGATCCCTAAAAAACGTCCGGATTAAGGGAGCGTTTCCCCCTCGTTATCCGATCCTTTACTGTATGCAACACCCGGCGACGGGAGATCGTTCAGCAGGGTCAGAAGCCGGATCAGCTCCGCCGTGCTCCAGGCCTGGGCAATGCAGCCGCCGGGCCTTTGAGGAGAATCGCCGTCAAAAACCTCGGAAATGCAGCCCAGGCCCGCCCGTGTTAAATGGCTTTTCAGAAAGCCCCTTACCTGCTTGCGCAGGAAGGTCCTCGCCCTGGCTGAATCCTTGTGAACTTTGAGATAAGCCTCTCCGAAATGTCCCCACAGCCAAGGCCAGACCGTACCCTGGTGGTAAGCGCCATCCCTTGCGGTCATGACGCCTTCGTAACGTCCACGATAATCCGGATCCTCGGGAGAAAGGGTGCGCAGTCCGCAGGAAGTGAGGAGCAGGCGCCGGACTTTCTCCACCACACCGGGCCAGTCGGATGGATCCAGAGGCGAATAGGGCAGGGAAACGGCAAAGATCTGGTTCGGTCTCACCGCCGTATCCAGCACTCCCTGACGGAAGACATCGCCGAGATACCCCCCCTGACTTACCCGGAAGGTGTCTCTGAAGGATCGCCGGATCAGGGAAATCAGTTCAAGAAGAGCAAATTCCTGGTCGTCGTATTTCATGGCCAGTTCATGGGAAAAACAGATGGCATTGTACCACAGGGCATTGATCTCGACCATGTAACCCCATCGCGGGGTCACGGGAAGACCGTCCACGGCGGCATCCATCCAGGTCAGGCGCGTTCCTTCGCTGCCGGCGTGCAGAAGACCCCGGTCATCCATGTGGATATCATAAAGCGTGCCCGCCATGAACTGCTTTAGAATCCGCTTCATGACCGGCCAAAGATACTGCCGGACCCATTGATGATCGCCGCCGTATTTCAGGTACTGCTGTACCGCCCAGAAATACCAAAGGGAAGCGTCGACCGTGTTGTAGGCGTTTTCCTTTTCATCCTCCGCAAAGAAGTTGGGAAACAGGCCGTACTTTTCATAGTCCCCGAAAATCTTCAGGATTTCCTGACCCGTCTGAAAACACCCGCGGCAAAACGTCAAACCGGGCAGGGAAATCAGCGTATCCCGTCCCCATTCATAAAACCAGTGATATCCGGCCACAACGGCGAAACGGCCCGCGGGGGTCCGAATGAGAAACTGGTCCGCCGCCTTGACGAGCACTCGGACGAGATCCCGGTCCCTTTTGAAGGTGTTCGCGAAGAGATCGTTTTGCCCCTTTGAGGCCGACCTTTTCCGCCGCTGTTCGGTCCAGACTTTTTTCAGTTTATCCGAACAGGGTTCCGTAGCAAAGCAGACGTAGATCTCGCCGGTCCGATCGAAGGGGATTTCGATGACACCGGGACAGAACAGATCCTCCTGGTAATCGTACCCACGCGCCTTTTCTTCGGCATATTCGAACCGTCTGTACCAACCCCCGCCGGACAGCAGCCGGGACGGAACACTGACCTGAATATGCAGGGAAGGCATGCCTTCATAGGGGCTTACCCGGTAGCCGTCATGGATTTCTTCGATCCCCTCCCGGAGGTAGGTGTT
>JAGVTI010000137.1 GCA_019136935.1 Deltaproteobacteria bacterium | reverse complement strand
AAAATGCAAGCAATTTATTCATCATTTTTCATGCTCGGCTGACCCGTCGATTCCAGGACCCGCTGCCAGGTGTTGCCGTCCGTATCGACTTTCTTGCCGAAAGTGACCATTTTGATGGGAATGTGGACGTATTCGTCTCTCATCAGTCCGACGAGCATCCCCGTCTTCCCGGCCATTCCCGCGTGAACGGCGTATAATCCAAGGGCGCCGCAGTAGATGCTGTCCCCGGCGTTGGCCCGGACGCTGCGGATCATGTAGCTGGGGTCGATGTACTTCAGGTTGATCTCCACACCGATTTTCTTGAAGTGCTCCTCGATCTTCATCCGGAGAAATGTTCCGATGTCCAGGAGACGGAGATTGCCCGAGGCATCCGTTTCAAGGGGCGTATCCGACTTTCTCATCAGTTCCTGCCCCGCTCCTTCCGCCACCAGGATGACGCAGTGTTTCCTTCTCTGCAGACGGTCTTCCAGGGTCTTCAGGAACCCCTTTTCCCCTTCCAGGTCGAAGGGTACCTCCGGGATCAGGACAATGTTCACGTCGTTTTGTGCCAGGGCGGCCCCGACGGCGATATGACCGGACTGGCGGCCCATGAGCTTGACGAGGCCGATTCCCATGGGCGCCCCCTTGGCCTCGACGTGGGCCGATTGAACGGCCTTGACGGCTTCGGAAATGGCCGTGTCGAATCCGAAGGTTTTTTCAATCAGATTCAAATCGTTGTCGATGGTTTTCGGGATGCCGATCACGCTGATATTCAGGTTTCTGCGGAGCACTTCTTCGGCAATGAGTCCTGCGGCCCGCATGGTTCCGTCTCCGCCGATGCAGAAGAAGAGGTCCACGTTCATCCGTTTCAGAGCCGTCACCATTTCGACGATATTCTGTTTTCCCCGGGACGACGACAGGATGCTTCCGCCATAGGTATGGATATCCTGAACCGCTTCCGGCGTCAGGGTTCGAATCTCATGCCCGTATTTGGGGATGAGGCCCTGGAATCCGTAACGGATGCCGATGATGTTCCTCACACCGTAGCGATGGTACAGTCCCATCACGATGGCCCGGATGACGTCGTTGATGCCGGGGCAGAGACCGCCGCAGGTCACGATGGCCGCCTTGGCGGTGACGGGGTCGAAGAAAATCTTTTCCCGGGGACCGGCCACTTCCAGGGAGAGAGGCCGGCCGTCCGCGGTCGTGAAGGCGTTGTAATTGTGCAGGCCGATGTTGAACAGGACGCGCTTGTCGTCCGGAGTGAATTGACTGGTCAGCACCGGCGAGGGGATGGTTCGCTCACCGAGGCTTTCGATGCTGAAATTGAGAATATCTTCTGCCATGCCGTACCTCCCGTATTGATTGCGGCCGGCGCTTGGAAAGGCGCCTATGATAAACTCCGAGATTCACTTTTCGGTGTATCTCACAAATACCCTGTGCTGTCAAATATTTGAGTCTGAACGGGTGTTCTTCTCAGAAGCCTTCGAGGGGCGGATTGTGCAGGACCTGGGATGCAGATTCCTTCAACCCCCTGATTCTGACCTGACGGTTGTGGATCTCGATCCGGCCTTCGGCGTAAAACTGGATCGCCTGCGGATAGATACGGTGCTCTTCCCGCAGGATACGCTCTGCCAGAGTGTCTTCCGTGTCCGTTTCCAGGACGGGGACGACGGCCTGGATGATGATCGGTCCCGAATCGACGCCGTCATCGGCGAAATGGACCGTGCAACCCGAAAACTTGACCCCGTATTCGAAGGCCTGTCTCTGGCCGTGGAGGCCGGGGAAGGAGGGCAGCAGCGCCGGATGGATATTGATGACCCGCTGGGGGAAGGTCTTCAGGAAAAGCGGCGAGAGAACCCGCATGAATCCGGCCATGACGACGAGTTCGACCCCACAGGAGATCAGGATTTCCGCCATTTGCCGGTCAAAAGCCTCCCGGTCCGGGAATTCCTGGTGCCGGACGATGACGAAGGGGATCCCGTGTTTTTGGGCGCGGGTAATGGCATAGGCATCCGGGTTGTTGGAGATGACGACACGAATATCCGCATCGAGGCGCCCCTGTTCGATGTGATCGATGATCGATTGCAGGTTGGAACCGCTGCCGGAGGCGAGCACGCCGATGGGGATTTTTTTTTCCATGGAGCAATCCCTGGTCTGATTGCGCGGGGAGGTTTTATCACCGAAAACGGCCCGCCTGGAGCCGCCTCCCCGCCTGTACGGTTATTTATGACGGATTTTCTTTGAATACGACCATGGGGCCGTCGTTTTCCCGTATGTCGACGTGGCCGATCAAAAACGCCTTTTCGTCCAGGTGCACCAGCCGTTCCAGAATCTCTTCCGTTTCCTTTTCCGGAACGACGAGGGCCATGCCGATGCCCATGTTGAAAACCCGGAACATCTCCTCTTCGTCGATATTTCCCAGGCGCTGAAGGACCGGGAAAATGGGCGGAATGTCCCAGGAACCCCGGTCGATGACGGCCATGCAGGCCTTGGGAATGACCCGGGGAATGTTGTCGAAGAATCCGCCGCCGGTGATGTGAACGATACCCCGGATGGAGAAACTCTTCAGGAGGTTCAGAACGGATTTGACGTAGATGCGGGTCGGCTTGAGCAATTCCGCCCCGATGGGGCCATCGAGGCCTTCGACCACTGAATCAACGGTCAGGTTCGCTTTTTCGAAGACGACTTTCCGGACCAGGGAGTACCCGTTGCTGTGAAGGCCGCTCGATGCGATGCCGATGATCTGATCTCCGACCCGGATTTCGGAGCCGTCGATCAGGCGGTCCGCTTCGACCACCCCGACGCAGAAGCCCGCCAGGTCATATTCGTCGTCCTTGTAAAACCCCGGCATTTCCGCCGTTTCCCCGCCGAGCAGGGCGCAGCCCAGCCCTTGACCACCCCTTCCACAATCTGGACGCTCTTGTCGACGCTGATTTTTCCCGTGGCGATGTAGTCCAGAAAGAACAGGGGTTCGGCGCCGTTCACGACGACGTCGTTCACCGACATGGCGACCAGGTCGATCCCGACGGTATCGTGTTTGTCCATCATCTGGGCGATTTTCAGTTTCGTCCCGACGCCGTCGGTCGACGAAACCAGGATCGGATCCTTGATTCTTCCCGTATCGAGGTGGAAAAAACCGCCGAAACCGCCGATATTTCCCATGACTTCCTTGCGGGAAGTGGTTTTTACCAATTGCCTGATCCGGTCGACAAAAGCATTGCCCCGATCAATATCCACACCGGCACTGCTGTAAGTGGTTTTTTCTTCCATGACGTCTCCCAAAGGTTTTCTGATGGCTTTTTTTCGTAAGCGGAAGGGTACCATCGCCAAAGAATGGTCAATCAACGCAGGAGTTTCTAGCGCATATCCCGTGAATTGTCAATCATTCCTTGCGGGCGCCGGATTATTCTGCTAACAGTAGCAGGCTTTGTGCCTGTAATCATTATATTCCTGGGAAATCGACCCGACAAGAATGGATACCATCAGAGCAATCCTCGAAAAAATGGAGAATCCCCTGCGCTTTGCCTCTCGGGATTCATTCCGGCACCTCCTCCTTCTGCGCGACGTGGAGGCCCTCATGGAGAAATTCCTGTCCCAGTTGAGCCATGCCCTGAAGGATCGGAAGCATGCCGCCGACGATCATGAGCTGGGGGAGCTTTTCATGGCATGGAGAAGTGTTTTCCGGGACTTCGACCGCCTGCCGCCGGAGGAGAAAAAATCTCATATCGAGGAGGCCCTGGTCCTGCACCGGAAAATGGCTTCGCACCTTCTCGACCCTTCCCGTCCGGATGCGGACGCAGGGGAGGGCACGTACAGCCGGGCATATCAGCAGATGGAGCGCAATCTGAAGAGGCTGGCGCTGCCCATTCAGTATGTCAAGGGGGTGGGGCCGCGGACGGCGCAGCTTCTTGAGAGAAAAAATTTGAAAAATGTCGAGGACCTGCTCTATTTTCTTCCCCACCGCTATGAAGACCGGCGCTTTGTCCGGACCATCGCCGAGGCGGAAGTGGGGCGCCGGGAAACGATCGTCGGGGAGGCGGTGCACGTGGAAATGAAGATCTACGGCCGAAAGCGGATCTTCGAGGTGACTTTCCGGGACGGCACCGGCTCTCTCGTCGCCAAATGGTTCCGGGGGCAGACGGCGTACCTGAAAAGCACGTTCAAGACGGGAAAACGGTACATCCTGACCGGCGAGGTCAGCCGGTATTTTGTCGAGAAAAACATGCTTCATCCCGATTTCGAACTCCTGGGAGAGCAGGAGGAAGATCTGCTCCACTTCAGGCGGATCGTGCCGGTCTATTCGGAGACCGAGGGACTCCACCAGAAGTCGATCCGCCGTTTCATGATGGAGGTGGTGGAAAACTATGCGTCAAACCTCATGAGCCCGATTCCGGAGGACATCTGCCGGAGGCGGCGTCTGATGGAGATCACACGGGCCGTCCGGGATGTTCATTTCCCGCCCCAGGAGGAGGACATCCGGTTGCTGAGCGAGATGCGCTCCGAGGCGCACCGGCGTTTGATCTACGATGAATTCTTCTTTTTTCAGCTGGGGATGGCCCTGAAAAAAAAGGGGACCGTCCTCCATCCGGGAATTGCCTTCAAAACGGGCGGGCCGCTGCTCAAGCGTTTTTACGAGATTCTTTCCTTTCCGCTGACCGGCGCCCAGAAGCGGGTCATCGCGGAAATCGAGGATGACATGGCCCAGGGTTGGCCCATGAACCGGCTCCTCCAGGGGGACGTCGGCTCCGGGAAAACCGTCGTTTCCATGGCGGCCATGGTGACCGCCTGCGACAATGGCTGCCAGTCGGCCATCATGGTTCCCACGGAAATCCTGGCGGAACAGCATTGCCGCAGCATCCGCGCCTGGGCGGAAAAACTGGGGCTGCGGGTGGTCCTGCTCACGGGGAGTCTCGGTGCGGCGGAGAAGAGATCCCTTCTGGAGGAAGTCCGGACGGGGGCCGCCCGGATCGTCGTCGGTACCCACGCCCTGATTTCACAGGACACGGAATTTTCCAACCTGGGGCTTGTGGTCATCGACGAACAGCACCGTTTCGGGGTCGTCCAGCGGGCTTCCGTCCGGGCGAAGGGCGTCAATCCGGATGTGCTCGTCATGACGGCGACGCCGATTCCCCGGACCCTGGCCATGACGGTGTACGGCGACCTGGACGTGTCGGTCATCGACGAGCTGCCGCCGGGGAAAAAGCCCATTCAGACAAAAATCATGTACGAGCAGCAGCGCGAACGGGTCTACGAACTGATCGGAAAGGAACTGGAGAGAGGAAATCAGGTGTTTGTCGTGTATCCGCTGGTGGAGGAATCCGAGGCCCTGGATCTGAAAGACGCGACCCGCATGGCGGAGCACCTGCAGAAAGACGTTTTCCCGGAGGAATCCGTCGGCCTGATCCACGGCAAGCTGAAAAACAGCCGGCGTGAGGAAATCATGTCGGATTTTCTGGCCGGACGGATCAGGATCCTGGTCGCGACCACGGTGATCGAGGTCGGGATCGACGTTCCCCAGGCGTCGCTGATGATCATCGAGCACGCGGAGCGCTTCGGCCTTTCCCAGTTGCACCAGTTGCGGGGCAGGGTCGGGCGCAGCGATATTCCCTCGACCTGCATTCTCCTGGTTCAGAAAACGGGATCGGCGGATGCGAGGCGGCGTCTCAAGGCGATGGTCGATTCCCGGGATGGATTCCGGATCGCAGAGGAAGACCTGGCGATCCGCGGCCCCGGCGAGTTCATGGGAACCCGCCAGTCGGGCCTGCCCGATTTCCGGGTGGCCAGCATTGTCCGGGACGCGAAAATCCTGGGGGAAGCCAAAAGGGACGCCTTCGGCCTGATCGAAACGGATCCCGCCCTGGCGGGGGAAGGGCATGTTCTTCTGCGGGAGGTGGTGAAGAGACGCTGGCGGCAGAGGCTGGAGATCGCCAAAACCGCCTGATAATCAAAGGAAGCGGGTCCAGGACGGGATGAATTTGCTTTGACAAAAATGCCTGCCTGTTATAGAAACCGAGCATGTTTGCCGTGAGTCCGCAACGAAAAACGGGCCATTTTTGAGATTCTTCGCCTGCCGTTCCGATGTGGCACGGCACCAGGGTCTTGATGAGGATAGAATCATGAGAGATGTCATATCGATCGGCATGATCGGGTTCGGCACCGTCGGATCCGGGGTGGTGAAGCTCCTCGAAGAGGAGAAGGACCTTTTCGAAAGGCGGGTCGGTGCGAAACTCGTCCTGAAGAAGATCGCCGATCTGGATATTACGACGCCGCGGGTCGTCACTCCCGCTCCGGAAAAGCTGACGACGAACGTCATGGAGGTCATCGCCGACCCGGATATCGATATTGTGGTCGAACTGATGGGAGGATACGAGCCCGCCCATTCCTTTCTCCTGAAGGCCATGAAGGCGAAAAAACACGTGGTCACGGCCAACAAGGCCCTGATTGCGACCCGTGGAAGCGACCTCTTCCAGGTGGCGGAGGAAAACGGCGTGGATATCGGCTTCGAAGCCAGCGTCGGCGGGACGATTCCGATCATCAAGACCCTCAAGGAAAGTCTTGTCGCCAACCGGATTCAGTCGATTTTCGGCATCATGAACGGCACGGCCAACTTCATTCTGACCAAGATGACCGACGGCGGGGAAGCCTTCGAGGTTGTTTTGAAAGAGGCCCAGCGTCTGGGCTTTGCCGAGGCCGACCCGACCTTCGACATCGAGGGGATCGATACGGCCCACAAGCTGGCGATCGTCCTGTCTCTGGCCTACGGAAAGAACGTGAATTTCGACGACATCCATGTGGAGGGGATCACGGGGATCACCGGCCAGGATATCGCTTTTGCGAAGGACCTGGGTTACCGGATCAAACTCCTGGCCATCGCGATCGACCGGGGCGATGCCGTGGAAGCCCGGGTACATCCGACGATGATTCCCTTCGGCCATCTGCTGGCGAACGTCAATGCGAATTTTAACGCCTTTCATGTCGTCGGCAGCGCTTCGGGTTCGATCTTTCTCTACGGCCAGGGAGCGGGGATGATGCCCACGGCCTCGGCGGTGATGAGTGACGTCGTCGATATCGCGAGGAATATCCGCGAGGGTATCAGCAGCCGGGTGCCGGCGCGTTCGATTCGTGAAGCGGATATCGTGGATATCAACCTGCGGCCCTTTGAGGAGATCCGTTCCAATTATTATTTCCGTTTTTCCGCCGTGGACCGTCCGGGTGTCCTGTCCAAGATCTCCGGCATTCTCGGCGAAAAAAATATCAGCATCAGTACGGTTATCCAGAAGGGAAGGACCCGTCAGGGTGCCGTTCCCATCGTGATGACGACCTACAAGGCACGGGAAAGGGATGTCCGTGCGGCCCTCGAGGTGATTGACCGGCTGGATATCGTCCTGGATAAAACGGTTCTCATCCGGGTGGAGGATGATGATCTCTGACTCCTATGAAAAAGGTAGCCAACCCATGAAATATATCGTGCTGCTTGGAGACGGCATGGGGGATTATCCCCTTGCCGAGCTCGGTGACAAAACCCCCCTGCAGTGCGCCCGGACGCCGAACATGGACCGCCTGGCGAAAGAGGGGACCCTCGGTCTCGTCGATACCATCCCGGAGGGTTTCACCCCGGGAAGCGACGTGGCCAACCTGAGCGTGCTGGGTTACGATCCCCACGAATGCTACTCCGGGAGGGGACCCCTGGAAGCGGCCAACATGGGGATCCATCTCGATCCCGGCGACGTCGCCTTCCGGTGCAACCTGGTTTCCCTGTCCGTCGGTCCCCCCGTGATCATGGATGATTTTACGTCCGGCCACATCAGTTCCGCCGAGGCGAGGGAGATCATCCTTTCCCTCCAGGCCGAACTCGGCAGCGAGGCGTTCCAGTTTTTCCCCGGTGTGGGTTACCGGCATCTGCTGGTCTGGCGGAGCGGCGTCGATGCCGTCAGAACCACCCCGCCCCATGATATCACGGGGAAAGCCGTCGAAGCCTACCTGCCCGCCGGGGAAAACGGGACCATCCTGCTTGAACTCATGGAACGGGCGGAATCCGTCTTGGAGGATCATCCCGTGAACCGGGAACGCCTGGCAAACGGGAAGAAAGCGGCCAATGCCATCTGGCCGTGGGGTCAGGGCAAGGCGCCGGCCATGGTTCCCATGACGGAAAAGTACCAACTCCGGGGAGGCGTCATTTCCGCCGTCGATCTCCTGAACGGCATCGGGGTTTACGCCGGCCTGGATGTGCTCCGCGTCGAGGGTGCCACCGGTTATACCGACACGAACTACCGGGGAAAGGGTGAAATGGCCCTGGAATGCCTCCGGGACCGGGATTTCGTCTTTGTCCATGTGGAGGCGCCCGACGAAATGGGCCACGAGGGGAACCTCAGGGGAAAAATCAAGGCCATCGAGGATTTCGACGAGAAGGTCGTCGGTACGGTGTTGAACGGATTGTCCGCCTTTGATTCGTGGCGGCTTCTGGTGCTTTGCGACCACCCGACGCCGATCGTTCTGAAAACCCATGCCGCCGACGCCAGTCCCTTTGCCGTCCTGTCTTCCATAGCGGGGGAGAATCGGAAGAACGGCCGCGGGTATTCGGAGGCGGAGGGGAGGGAATCGGGTGTCTTCGTGTCGCCGGGGCACCGGTTGATGGACATTTTTATCCGGGACTGGAGCCGATTCGTTGCTGTGTAATCAGACGAAAATCCGCGTGATCTACGCCGATACCGATGCCATGGGGATCGTGTACCACACGAATTACATCAAGTGGTTCGAGATCGGACGGGGAGAACTTTTCCGGCAGATGGACATGACCTATGCCTGGGTTGAAGAGCAGGGTTACGGCATGCCCCTGACGGAGGTTTACGCCCATTACCTGTCTCCGGCGCAGTATGACCAGCTTCTCCTGGTTGAAACGGAAATCGGCTACGTAAAAAGGGCGAGTATCCGGTTCAACTACACCATCTGGGACGAGTTCCGGGAAAAGGCGCTTGTCGAGGGGCACTCGGTCCACGCCTTCGTTGACCAAAGCAGGAGGATCGTCAGGATTCCTTCTTTCATTACGGATCGTATAAAACAACTTGAACAGACGGGAGGAAGCCATGGCGGATAAACTGACCAAGATAGAACTGGAGGAACCGGACAAGCTGCAGGTCTTCTACGAGGAATTCCTGGATTACGCGTCGAAGAATCGGACGAAGCTCGCCATCATCGTGGCGGCGATTGTCGCGGTCATGTTGATAGCCGGCGGCTGGTTCCTTTACGACCGGCACTACGAAAACCAGGCCGATGAACTTTACTGGTCCGCGTTTCCCCTGGAAAAATCCGGAGATCCCAAGGAAATCGAGGCGGCGGTCAAGACGTACCGCGATCTTTTGGCTCAGTTTCCCCGCAGCGATGCGGCGGCACTGGCCTCTTTCCGGTTGGGCAACCTGTTTTTCAAAACCGGTCAGTTTGACGAGGCCATTGGTTTCTATGACGGATTCCTGGAAAAAGCATCCGGAAACAACGATCTGAAGACCCTGGTGTTGAGCGCCCTGGGCGCCTCATATGAGGGCAAGAAAGATTTGAAGAAAGCCCTTGAATATTACGAGAAGGCGATCGTAACCCCTGCAGATAACGGTTTTGCCGGAATGAACTACCAGAATGCGGGCCGGGTTTACGAGGAGATGAACAACAGGGCCAAAGCCCTTGAGTATTATAAAAAAGCCCTGGCGATCACGGTCGATCCTGCGGCCGAAATCCTGATTAAAAGGAAGATTGCCCAGAACAGTTGATCCGCTTAGGTGCGGTATCATAGAGAGGAAGAGTTGCTAAAATGAAAGTTCTCATGTCAGGAAATGAAGCC
>JAGVTI010000065.1 GCA_019136935.1 Deltaproteobacteria bacterium | reverse complement strand
TTAGTGATTCCCCTCATGCCGCTTCCGGCGTGGCTGGTCCGCTCCGTATCCATCATGTCGGCCATAGTCCTCATCGCCGTGGTTCTATCCGGACTGTTCATCGCGAAGAGGAAGCGTTTCGAGGGAATTGACCGATTTATTCCAAAATCCCTGCAGAGTCGGTACGCCGGGCAGATTCGCCGGATGATCGCCCATTTCATCGACGGTTTTGCCGTGATTACGGACTGGAAAAGACTGGGCGGACTCATGATCTTGTCGGTCACGGTCTGGATTATCGACGTGCTCGCCATCTACGCCCTGTTCCTCGCCTTCGGATATTCCCTCTCCCCTCTGGCCGCTTTTGTTCTCATGCTGATCCTCATCGTCGGAATCGCCATTCCGACGGCCCCCGGCTTTGTGGGCAACTGGCATTACGCCTGCATCCTGGCCCTGACCCTGTTCGGGTTGGAAAAGGCGGATGCACTGAGCTTCGCAATTCTCTACCACGCCCTATCGGTCGGTATCGTTCTGGTGCTGGGCCTTGCTTTTCTTCCCTTCAACCGTTTTTCTCCGAAGGATCTTCAAATTGAAAAGCCGGATAATGCGTGAAATATATCACCTATTCCTGTCTCATCTTGGCGGGAAATTTCATTGACAAGAGCAAAATCACGTAAGTATAATGCGCCGGAAACCGGGGGAAATGGGGCAATACGATCATACTTCACAAGGACATCACCTAAACCCAAATTAGACTCATCTTTCCCCTCCGAACTGTTTCATTGACGTTCTCTCTTCGATCATGTCGGCGATGGATTCCGTTTATATCTCTTCCGGACGGACACGGATTGATCGCCATCATATAGCGATCTGACTGATTTTTCGATGCTTCGGCACGGCAATCGCTCTGGCTTCTTTAAGACGACAGTAAACGGAAACGATCCGGGGAGGTCCGTTGTCCTCATCGAGGCCACGGTTTTATCTCCGGCAATATGAAAGAGGAGGCGAACATGGAAGAGTCTGCAGAAAAGGCCACGGAAAAACCGAAGTCCTATTATTTTACGTTTTGCGGCACGGGCGGCACCCTTTTCGGTATTCAAATCGTCAATCTTTTCCTTATCCTGGTAACCTTCGGCATTTATTATTTTTGGGGAAAGGCGCGAGTCAGAAAGTACATCTGGAGCCAGATTGACATCTGCGGCGACCGGCTGTCCTATCAGGGCACCGGCAAAGAAACCTTTTTCGGCTGGCTGAAGGCCATGCTGATTTTCGGTATCCCCTTCCTGTTTTTCCAGAATGCCCCGCAACTTCTCGGCGCCCCCTTTCCGGTTACCATTATCTGCATCATCATGTCGTTTATCCTGTTTCTGATTTTCCTCCCCATTGCCATGATCGGCATGCGGAAATACCGGCTCAGCCGGACGGCGCTACGGGGCATCCGCTTTTCCTTTCGCGGCCGATGGTGGGAATTCGCCCGGATATTTTACGGCGGTCTCGGTTTAATGGCCATTACCCTGGGGTTTTACAGGCCCTATTGGGACATGCGGATCAATGCCTATATCATGCAGAAAACATTCTTCGGGTCCAAAAGGTTCGACTTCGACGGGAAAGGATCGGATTTATTCGGCCGCTACGTTCTCTCCTTTATACCTGTCGTTTTCGCCATCGTGCTCACATTTTTGACCATCATCAGCCACATCGCCACCCCGTTATCCCGATCAACGATGCTTCTCATCCCCCTGTTGATGTTTATCTTTGTTATCTCGTTCTTTATTTCACAATTTATCTACGGTTATTTCTCCAAGAAATACACATGGAACCACATGACCTTCGATACGGTCCGCTTCCAGACCACCATCACGTTCGGCGGCTACTTCTGGCTTTACATCTCCAACTTATTGCTTCTCATGGTAACGTTGGGTTTTGGCCTGCCCTGGGTCAAGGTGAGAACCCTGCGCTATGTTATGGATCATCTGACCCTCAATGGCCATCTGGACATGGCGGCCATTGTCCAGGATGCGCAACTCAGCACCGCCACGGGAGAAGAAATCGGCGGTTTCCTGGAACTGGATATGGACCTGGCTTAGAAACGAGGACGGTGTTCGATGCAGACAACCTGGCCGGGATACTATCTGGATGGGAAAACGGCGGACAAGGAACCGGTCCGCGTCGAATTGTCGATCAACGGCCTGAAACTGACCTTAGCCGACGGCACGGCAATCTATTGGTCTTATCAGGAAATCCGGCAGGTTGCGGGCTTTTACGGAAACGACCCGGTCCGGTTTGAAAAGGGTAGCGACATCCCGGAAATCCTGATTGTCGAAGACCACGAATTTCTCATCCATCTTAATGAATTCACGCCGCAGAAGGCGCAGCGTTTTCACAACCCGGCCCGGCGAAGCGCCCGGTTCCGCCTCACCCTGCTGGCCGCCGTCGCCGTCGCCGCCATCACTGTTTTCGTCTATGCCTGGGGGATACCCTTCGCCGCCTCCGTCATCACGCCCTATGTGCCGGTCGCGTGGGAAGCGGGACTCGGAAAATCCGCACTGAATGTCCTGGCCCCGGAAGACCACCGATGCCGGAACCCGAAACTGACCGCGGCGCTGCAGCAGATGGTCTTGCGCCTGACGGAAAAAGAAAAAATCCCTTACAATATAAGCATTTATGTGACGGATACGAACATCGTGAATGCCGTGGCCCTGCCCGGCGGGAGCATTGTCGTGTTCCGGGGCCTTCTTGAAAAAACAAAGTCGCCGGACGCACTGGCGGGAGTCCTGGCCCATGAAATTCAGCACATCACCAGGCGCCACGCCACAAAGCGGATCATCGCGGACTCCTCGACGGGCCTGATCCTGAGCGCCGTCTCCGGAGACGTCACCGGCGCGGTGGTTTATGGCGCAAAAATCGCTCACAATCTGGCCATGCTCAGCTACAGCAGGAAGGATGAAGAGGAAGCGGACCGGGAGGGCATGAAAATGCTTCTGTCCGTGGGCATCGATCCCGGCGGCCTGATCGGCTTTTTTGAATCCCTTCAGGAGAAGGACGCGAAAAACGCTAATGTTCCCCGTGTTTTGAAATACCTGGCCACTCACCCTGACACAGCCGAGCGTATCGCAAAAATGAAAGCGGCCGCAGCCGCAAGCCCCCGCCCGTCGTCACCGGCCTTCCCCCGCCTGGAGCGGGAATGGGACCGGATCAAGAAGGGCTGCAAGGGGAAATGAGTCTTGGAGCGTGTCACGAGCAGGAAATGATGGAATTGGCATATGTTTTTCTGAATCCATCAAAAAGTGACAGGCCAAAAAAAGTTGACAAAAACCCTTATGGCGTCCGCCTTTTAAACGCCTTATAAAATTAAACTACGGGGGAATACATGGACATATCTAATATCCTATTTGGAGATATTAAGCTGAAAAACCAAACAACATATCTGCTGTCAGGATTATTCTTTTCGATATCCTTGGCACTTATGTCCTTGCCGTATTTGATGGCCATTGCTGATTGTTATGATTTTCATTTCGTTTTAGAACCATTGGGATATCTATTCCTCGTATGCTTAAATTTCCTTTACATCTTTCTTGTCAGTCATTCAGAATGGAAGAAATTCAATTTATGGCTGGTTTCAATAAATTTCTTGATTGTTAACTTCTGTATAATGGCTCTCCCATTTAAAGCAGGGGGAAACGTTTTTGGCTTTGCACTGGCCTTTCTCCTGTTGCCCGCTGTTTTTCTTATTACAATTTCGGCATTAATTCATAAAAAATTCCTCGTTACATCTCCCGGTAAAATTATTATTACTCAAAATAAGCGGGATAAACAAAAAACCATAGAACTTAAGGCCGTTATCCTTGGCATGGCATGCGCGCTAGTTTTACATTTGATCTTCTCAGACATCCCTGTTTTGAAAGTACTGACTCAAATGGGGCTGGGGCTGCTTATAATTTTTGTGAGTTATATTATATTCATTCTACCTGGTTTCATTGCCACTATCGTCGCTCGGCATTCCGGAATGCTTCATGGCGGAGTTGTCGGTGCACTTTCGTTTCCGTTGATCATTCTTTGCCAGATAATATCCGGCGAAGAAATTTCATCCCTTTCCTCCATTTACATGATTTCTTACGGATTGCTTGCATCAATTATTAAGGGTTGGATTGGCGGTTATCTTGGAGATCTGTATATTCGATTGAAGCATAAGAGAGAAAGTTATAATCTTGTCACCAAAATTTAAAAAAAGACTCTGAAACTTGGGGACACTATCCAGGTTTTTCAGCGGAACATGATGTAATACTCTGATATTAATGAATCTCCGGTCGCTTCAATCCCCCTTCGTTTCCAGGCCGTAGGCCGTGATTTTCCGGTGGAGGTTTCTGCGCTCCAGGCCCATGGCCACCGCTGTTCTGGAAATGTTGCCGTCGAACTCCTGCAGCTTGCGGGCGATGAAGCTCTTTTCGAATTCGACCTTGGCGGCCCGGTACGAATCGGCCATCTTCGCCAGCTCTTCCGGAATCTCGCCGTGGAGTTCCTTCTCCAGCTGGGGGACATCCTTGCCCGTGATCGTCATTCCCGGCGTCATGATGACCAGCCTCTCCGTGAAATTTTTCAACTCACGGACATTGCCCGGCCAGTCGTGATCCATGAACAGGGCAAGGGCCTCATCGGTGATGATTTTTTCCGAATCCCCCTCCCGCTGGGCGAAATCCTTCAGGAAGCGCCTTACCAGCACCGGGATATCCTGTTTTCTATCGCGCAGCGGCGGCACAATCAGCGGAATGACGTTCAGCCGGTAGTAGAGGTCCTGCCTGAAGCGCCCCGCCTCCATCTCCTTCTCCAGATCCTTGTTCGTCGCGGCCAGGACCCGGACATCCATGGAAATGGGCTTGGTCCCGCCCACCCGTTCGAACTTCTTTTCCTGAAGAATCCTGAGGATCTTGGCCTGGGCCTTGAGACTCATATCGGCGACCTCGTCCAGGAAAATCGTTCCTTCGTGGGCCAGGTCGAATTTGCCCCGTTTGGCCGCCGTCGCCCCGGTAAACGCCCCTTTCTCATGCCCGAAGAGCTCGCTTTCAATCAATTCTTCCGGAATCGCGGCACAATTGACCTCGATAAAAGGCCGGTTGGCCCGTTTGCTTTTCCGGTGGATGGAACGGGCCACCAGTTCCTTGCCCGTACCGTTTTCTCCCATGATCAGGATCCAGGCATTGGTGGGCGCAACAATGCAGATCATCTCCTTCAACGCAACGATCGGTTCGCTCTCACCGGTCAGTTCATAATCCTGAACGATCTTCTGCTTCAGGATCAGGTTTTCCTCCTCCAGCCGAACCATGTCCAGGGCGTGGTCCACAACGAGGATCACCTTCTCCAGCGAAAGGGGCTTTTCGATAAAATCGAAGGCCCCCAGTTTCGTCGCCTTCACGGCCGTTTCGATCGTGCCGTGACCGGACATCATGATCACCCGGACCTGGGGATGATCGGCCCGGATCTGCTTTAAGGTCTCGATTCCATCCATGCCCGGAAGCCAGATATCCAGAAGGACCAGGTTGGGCAGTTCCTCATCGACCACTTTGATGGCATCTTCCCCGCTGTTCGCCGTCAGGACCTCGTAACCTTCGTCCAAAAGGATTCCGCTTAAGGAATGACAGATACTCTCTTCATCATCGACGATTAAAACGGTTCTTTTCATATCAGCTTATCCCACACATCTCCCGGTCCGTCCTTCCACCCGGACCGACATCATTTGTTCACACGGAACCAAACCCGCGTTTATCCGGCCCCGCTTTGCCTGCTTTCTTCATGTTCCCCGGCCACCTCCGGCACGGGTAGTTCAAAGGCCACCACCGTTCCGGACGGGACGTTGGCCCGGACCGTCACCGACCCGTTGTGATCGGCGATAATCGAGTTGACAATGGCCAGGCCGAGACCGGTCCCGGATTTCTTCGTCGAAAAATAAGGCTCGAATATCTTTGCCGTATGCCGAACGGGGACACCGCAGCCGTTATCCGCAACGGCCACCAGGGCTTTTCTGGCCTCGGAATCATAGCGGGTCGTCACTTCTATGCGGCCTTCCACATTATTCATGGCGGCGACGGCATTGTCCAGCAGATTGACCATGACACGGCGGATCTGTTCCACATCGAGATACAGAGGCGGGATGTCCGGCCCGGGACTGAATTCAAAGGCGATCTCCTTATGGGCGTCCTGGAAAAGAAGGATCGGGTCGTGAACCGTCGCGTTCAAATCGTTCAAAGCGGGCGTGGTAACCGGCATTCGGGCGTAGCGGGAAAATTCGTTCACCAGGTTCTTCAGAACCTCCACCTGACTGATAATGGTATCGGTACATTCCTGAAAAATCTGGCCGTCATCACCCAGTTTATCGCCGTAACGCCGCTGCAACCTCTGTGCGGAAAGCTGAACCGGCGTCAGGGGATTCTTGATTTCATGGGCCATCCGGCGTGCGACCTCCCGCCAGGCTGCCGCCCGTTCCGCTTTCTGCAGCTGCGTCAGGTCTTCGAAAACCAGCACCATTCCCAGATTCTGCCCTTTGGCTTCATGAATGACGGTAATGGTAACCAGGACCGTCAGGGGCCGTTCCCGGATGGTCAGCTCGATCTGTTTCTCCACAACACCCCGGCCGCTTGTACGGACCTCATCCAGCAGTTCATTGATGACGGCCATGTTCTCGGCGGTCAGCATGCCGCTGCAGGGCCGGTTGAGCACGTCGACCGCCTGAATATCCAGCATCAATTCCGCCGCCCGGTTGATCGTCGTCACAATGCCGTTTCTATCCAGGGACAGGATACCCGCCGAAACATGCAGCAAAACGGCCTCCATGTATTTTCTCCGCTCCTCCAGATCCGCATTGGCCAACTGCAGGTTTTCTTTGCTTTTCTTGAGGTCTTTCGTCATCTGGTTGAATGAATTGACCAGGACGCCGATCTCGTCTTCCGCGACAATGTTGATCCGATGATCGAGATTGCCTTCGGCGATCTTGTGAGTCGCTTCCGCAAGGTCCTGGATGGGCTCGGTGATCCCCTT
>JAGVTI010000248.1 GCA_019136935.1 Deltaproteobacteria bacterium | reverse complement strand
ATAACAGGACACTATGAAAAGTGGGTTAAAGCGTGGAAACCATTTTGGGGGGCGATTTCCGGCCGGGCGCATCAACGATGCCATGGAAGAGACACGGGAAAAAATGTGCCGGGAACACCGGTCCCGCTGATAAATCAGACAGCCTCTTTCCCAAAAGGGCGGTTGTGAATATGGTAAATCCTTTGACAAAAAGCAGGATATTAGATAATTGGCCAGAGAAACGGAAGTATTGGATTGTTCGGTATTCCGTTGAGAGAAAAGGATAATAACGGACGGATTTCGGCAAGATGAAAGACCTGATGATGAAAATTCCCAAATATCTGTCCCTGTTTTTTGTTTCGGCCTATGTCTGGGGATTTGCGGTATATCTTTTCCGTTTCTTCGCCGTAACGACTTGGTCTGAATATGGGATCGGTATTCTCGCCGTCAGTCTGACCGGTTTTGTGCTGGGATCCGTTAGCCTGTCTTTGTGGAAAAATTTCTTTGGCCGTTATCGCCAGGCTTTTTTGTTCTGGCTTCCGTTTGTTCTCTTATTTGTTTCCTCGCTGGCGTTTCAACTGATCTGTCAGAATCGATTCAATCCTCTTTTGCTTCAAAATGTGGAACTGTGGCCGGGTCAGGCGTTGCAGATTCTTTTTTACTATCTTGCCTTGTTTCCCGTTTTTTTTCTGGCGGGATTGTACATCGGTCTGAGTTTTCTGGATCTGTCCGGAGATCTTAACAAAGCCTGCGGATTTCACCTGGTCGGGTTGGCGGCCGGATCGCTTCTGGTCATTTTTTTCGAGTCGTTTCTGCATCCGTTTATTCTTCTTGCGGCCCTGCTCCCGGTCTTGGCCTTGGCCGCCCTGTGCCGGCTGTTTGTGCTGCGTTACGCCATGTTTTTAACGGGCCTGATTCTGCTTCTGTTCATGACGGGGTTCGGGGCTTGGCGGATCATTGACGGAAATCAGGCAGCCATTCCCGATTACAAGCCACTCGCATCCGCCATGCGGGTGCAGGGGAATCAGGTTGTGGCCGAAATATTTTCCAGGGAAGGCTATTACCGACTCCTCGATAACGCCGCTGAGCGTCACCGAATTGACCTGTCTGACCGATACGGGTTTCCGAAGGTTCCCGAGCGTCCGCCTGCACTGGGGCTGTATAGGGACGGCGACCGGATCACGGGAGTGTGCAAAGCGGGGCAACTGGAATCGGCTTATTTTGTCGCGTCCCTCGAAGCATTTCCCTACCTGCTCAAACCTGCGGGAAAATACCTCCTCATCGGCACGGACGGGGGATTCAAAATTCACGCACTCTGGCGTGAAAAACGCACCATTCGGGCCGTCGAGCCGGACAGAACCGTATATGATCTGGTTCGCAAAGGGATCGCCGGCAAAGTGCCGATGCCAACCGTTACAGTGTGACGGTGGATGCCCTGTGTCGTTATTTTGTTTCGCTCCGGGATGGCGGCATCCTGTCTATTCCCGTTGAAACCGGCGGTTTTTCCGGCTATGCGATCAAAATGCTGGTTACGGTGAACCAGAGTCTGCAGCGAAGCGGAGTGAAGGAGCCCGGCCGGCATATCATGATTTATCGGTCCGCCCTTGGCGCTCGCATCCTGGTGTCCCGCGAGGCTTTTGCGGAGAACGATATCGCTGCCCTGAAAGCCTTCTGCAGGGAACGTTTTTTCGATATATCCTGGTATTACGGAATGGATCCGGACCAAAACGAGGTATTGCATGATCTTCCCCCGGTTATGCCGGTCGTGAATGGGACTGCGATGAAAAAAGGGGCGACCGTGGATGCCCTTCATGAAACCGCCCTGGCAATATTTCAAACCCCGAATGCGGTCGTGAAAGAGACCTTTTTTAACCTCGAACCGGCTGCTTTCGACAGGCCTTTTTTCTATGCCGTTTATCCCTTGAAAGAGATGCTGGTACGGCCGTTCGCCGTTCCCCGTCCCGAAACCGCCCAACTTGTCAATCTGGCCGTTTTGATTCAGGTTCTTCCCCCGGGGGTTTTCATGATGTTCCTCCCCCTGTTCGGACGAAAGGCCGCGGCGGCTGATCGCCCAACCCTGCCGTTCGTTCTCTATTTCGTCTGCCTTGGATTGGGATTGATCCTGATTTCCATGGCTCTGATTGAACGGAGTATTTTTTTTCTGGGCGACGGTCCGGACGCTGTGGCCTTGGTTATGGCGGGAATGTTGTTTTTTGCCGGGTTAGGGAGTTTCCGTGCGTCGAAATTCGATCCTTTGTCCGATCAAGGGATCAAATGGGCCGTGCCCCGGATCATGATCTGTCTGGTTCTGTATATTTTTCTGCTGATTCCGGTTCTGTCGCTTTTGATTTCGCTTGCTCCGGTGATCAAGGCTGCGGTCGTTCTGCTTGTCGTTGCGCCTGCGGCTTATGCCGTGGGTCCCCTGCTTCCCTTGGGATTGACGATACTGCGGGAGCGGATGGGCCATCTGCTGCCCTGGGCCCTTGGAACTTACGTCATTTCCGGTATCATCGCCTTTTCCTTGGCCGGGATGCTGTCCGTGGTCTGGGGAAT
>JAGVTI010000155.1 GCA_019136935.1 Deltaproteobacteria bacterium | reverse complement strand
TCACTTTCTTGGATTATTTGGGGAAGCTCTTTTAGAAGGTCAACCGGCTCCTGAAGGAAAATACCCAGGTGATCGCCATGCCCTCCGGCCTCTTCATTGGAAATCTCAGTGATGATTTTCTCAAAAGGTGTGCTTAATGAATCTGGAAAGTTCCGCTTCATTCTGTTTCCCCCGGCAGACCTGGAATAGCGTTTGGATGTTCAAATTCGGTTC
Source organism: Deltaproteobacteria bacterium (assembly GCA_019136935.1). Lineage (GTDB taxonomy): Bacteria > Desulfobacterota > Syntrophia > Syntrophales > JAAYKM01 > JAAYKM01. The sequence goes on along the minus strand of JAGVTI010000155.1, from coordinate 6,942 downwards.
CGGCGGGAGGGCCGGAAAACCTGAGTCAGGTAAGGAAGCTTGCTCTCTGTTGAGATTAGCAAAACCATGACGGAAAGGCGGGGTTTTGTCAAGGTAGAAAATTACCGTTTAATAACCCCGATCTTGCCGCATTACTTGATGATTTTAAAAATGTCCTTGAATTTGTCGCTCCCGGCGGTTTTCAGCAGTTCGAAGAGGACCGTTTCCGTGCTGGTCAGATGTGCGCCGGCGCGGATCATTTTATTGATGCCGATCTCGCGGTTTTTTGCCGGTCGCGATGAGACGGCATCGGCCACGATGTGGACTTCATAACCCTGCGCCAGCAGATCGATCGCCGTCTGGTAGACACAGATGTGCGATTCGATGCCGCAGAGAAGAATCTGCCGGCGGTTTGTCTTTTTGAACGCCTCCATAAAAGCGGTATTGGCGCAACAGCTGAAGGTTTCCTTCGGGATTTTCCCGATTCCTTCCAATACCCCGGCGATTTCGGGGATCGTGGCGCCCAGCTTTTCCGGGATCTGTTCCGTGACGATGATGGGCAGCTGGAAAACCTTCGCCCCCTGGATCAGTTTGCGGGCGCTTTCGAAAAGGAGTTCCCGGTCGGCGGCTGCCCGGGCGAGATTTCCCTGGATATCGATGACGATCAGCAAACTGGTTTCTTCCTTCAGCATAACAATCCCTCCCGTGTGTCTCTGTTTTGTTCTCCTGCCCGTATCATAGCGACCGGGGGGTTGTAAATAAGAAGGACGCTTTCCAGGGCGGTTCGTTATTGCATAGGGCAGGCCAATTGATGTAAGAGTGACTGAGGATTTACTGAAAAAATGATCATGGCGTTGCGGTTAAATGCAGGCGCATTGAAAGGTTATTAAAGCGAATGATCGCGATTGTGGATTACGGGGCGGGCAACCTGACCAGTGTGGCCCGGGCCCTCGACCATATCGGGAAAAACAGCCGGATTACCGGCGACCCCGCCGTTCTGGCCCGGGCCAGCCACGTCATTTTCCCCGGCGTCGGAGCGGCCGGCGATGCCATGGTCAACCTGCGGGCCCGCGGCCTGGACGGCTGGATCCGGGACTGGTTTGCCGCCGGTAAACCCCTGCTGGGCATCTGCCTGGGGACCCAGGTCATTTTCGATTACAGCGAGGAAAACGAAACCGCTTGCCTGGGACTCATCTCCGGCCGTGTGAAACGCTTCCCCGCGGATATGAAGAGCGACGGACGCCCTTTGAAGATTCCCCACATGGGCTGGAACGGCGTCTCCTTTACCGGGCGGCATCCTGTCTTCAGGGGTATTCCGGAGGAGGCGGAATTTTACTTTGTGCACACCTATTACCCGGCCCCTTCCGAGGCGGATCATGTCATCGGGAGGACCGACTACGGCCTGACCTTCTGTTCCGCCGTGGCGGTCCGGAACCTCGTCGCCGTCCAGTTTCACCCGGAAAAAAGCGGGGTGCCGGGCCTGAAAATCCTGGAGAATTTCTGCGCCTGGGGAGGGGAAGATGCTGAGTAAACGGATCATCCCCTGCCTGGATGTGCGGGCGGGTCAACTGACGAAGGGCGTCCGGTTTCAGGACAATGTCGATATCGGCGATCCCGTCGAGGCGGCGCGCCGGTACTACGAGCAGGGAGCCGACGAGATCGTTTTTTACGACATCACGGCGTCCGCCGACGGCCGGGCCATCATGATCGACGTTGTCCGCCGGGTGGCGGAAACCATCTTCATTCCCTTTTCCGTCGGAGGCGGCATTCAGACCCTGGAGGAAATGCGGTCGGTCATCCTGGCCGGGGCCGAAAAAGTGAGCGTCAACTCCGGGGCGGTGAAAAATCCGGATATCATCCGGCAGGGGGCGCGGGCCTTCGGCAGCCAGTGCGTCGTTCTGGGTATGGATGTCAAGAAAGTCGGGCAAAGCCGCGAGATCCCATCGGGATATGAAATCGTGATCCACGGCGGGCGGGTTTACACGGGGCTCGACGCCCTCCGGTGGGCGAAGGAGGCGCAGCGCCTGGGAGCGGGGGAGATCTGCCTCAATTCCATCGACGCCGACGGCACGCAGGACGGCTACGAGATCGACCTTACGTCCCTGGTTTCCACGGAAGTGTCCATTCCCGTGATCGCCTCGGGGGGCGCGGGAAAACCGGAGCATCTTTATGACGTTCTCACGCGGGGTTGTGCAGACGCCGCCCTGATCGCCTCCATGGTTCACTACCGGACCTACACGATCCGGGAAATTAAAGATTACCTCCATGAAAGAGGGGTCAAAACGCGGCTTTTCTGGTAGAGCGGACCGATGAGGGAAGCGATGAACACGATTGACCGGGAACTGGATTCCTACCTGAATTATCTGATCGTGGAAAAAGGGTTGTCCCGGAACACTTTGGAGGCCTACGGCCGGGACCTGGCTCGTTACGCCGACTTTGTCGTCCGCAGGGGCGTCGAATCCTGGAAGGCCGTTACGCCGGAGATCCTGGTCGCCTATCTCGAAAAGGAGAGAAAAGGGGGATTGTCTTCCATTTCCATGAACCGTCACCTCATTGCGATCCGGGGATTTCACAAATACCTGATGCAGGAAAAACTGGCCGAAACGAGTCCGGTTGTCCATATCGAACTGGCCAAAGGCTGGAAGCGTCTTCCGGATACCCTGAGCCGGGAAGAGATGGAAACGCTGCTGCGGCAGCCCGGCCGGGAAACCCCAACGGGCATACGGGATACGGCCATGATGGAGTTGATCTACGCAACGGGCCTCCGGGTATCGGAGCTCATCGCCCTCGACATGAACCACATCAACTGGCAGGTGGGGTATCTCGTCGCTTTCGGCAAGGGCGACAAGGAGAGGGTCGTTCCCATCGGCCAGGTGGCCTATGAGGCCGTAAAGTTATATGTCGAAGCGGTTCGACCGCGGATGCTCAAGGGTAAAATGACCGATGTCCTGTTCCTGAACCGGCGCGGGGAAAGACTGACACGCCAGGGATTCTGGAAAATCATCCGGGGCTACTCGCTGAAGGCGGGATTGCTGAAGAAGGTGCATCCCCACATGTTTCGCCATTCCTTTGCGTCTCACCTGCTGGAGGGGGGCGCCGATCTCCGTTCCGTCCAGATGATGCTGGGCCACGCCGACATCTCGACGACCCAGATCTACACCCATGTTTCCGGCGAACGGTTGAAGAGCATCCATAAAAAATACCATCCCCGGGGTTAGTGAGAGGGGAAAGCTTGGTGATTAAGGTGGCGGGATTAACGATTAAAGGACCTGATCAATCTGAAGAAGGATTCAAAACGCCGTGAAATTGAGAATGGAATCCAAAACGCTGTGGCTTACGGCGGGAGCCGTTTTCGTTGCGATGGCGGGCTTGGTCACTCTTTCCTACATCGCACCGGCCAAGACCGCCGGCCTGTCGTTTGCTCTGAAGCGCATCCGGGGTTCACTGGCCTACTATGTGCTGGACCGCACCCCGCGGGTTTATGCCCTGACGGCGGAGAAAAACGGCCAGGATTTTCTGATTTCCGGGGACACCCCCTTTGAAGTGACCTCCCGGGACGAGTTCGTGATCAAGGACATCACCTCCGATGCCCTTTCCCCCAGAAGGTTCCGTATCGACGTGATCGGCGTCGGCGGGCCCGATGATTTCAGAGTTTTGCTCCGGGGAATCGATCTCGTCGATCAGGCCGTAACCCATATTTCGGAGGAAACCATGGCCCGGGGATACGTCCGGGGGGAGATCCGGGTCGGTTACGAACAAAAGGTCGTCGCCGTCATGCCGGTCCGGATCCGGATCATGCCCCAGGACTGGCTGCGTTACGCCAAGGCCTCCAGCAGCCCGGGGAAACAGATTGAATACCTGAAGCGGGCTTCGGCTGCCAATCCCCAGGATCCGGCCATCAGAAGGGTTCTCGGGGAGATTTACCGCCACGCGGGGCGATTCCGTGAAGCCGAATCCGAATTCCAGGCCGTTCTGTCCCGGAAGCCGGACGACGTGAAAGCCATCGCGGGTCTCATGAAAACGTATCTGGCATCGGGGCGGGACGATCTGGCGATGAAGGCGGGGCGCCGGGCCGTCAGGATCGAACCCGGTGAACCGGCCCTCTGGGAGGATCTGGCCCTGGCCTGCATCCGTCTCGGATCATGGCAGGCGGCCGCCGACGCGTCCCGGAGCCTGCTCAAGATCAATCCCGGGAACGATGCGGCCCGTATCCGCCTGGCGGAGATCTACGAAAAACTGGGAAGGGAAAGCGAAGCGATCGAACAGTACCGGCTGGTGACGTCGAAGGGTTCCGGCGCGGCGTCCAACCTTGAGGGGCTGGCCCGGATGTACCTGAAGCAGGGGAAGTATGACGAGTCGATCCGTCTGCTGAACAACCTGATCAGGGAGAAATCCCCCAGCGCCGCGGTTTATGCCAACCTGGGGCTGGCGTACGGCGGCAAAAGGATGTGGAAAGAGGAACTGGAGAGTTACCGAAAGGCGGCGGCGTTGCGCCCGAACGATCCGATCATCCTCTACAATCTCGGTGTCGCCCTCGAGCATAACAACCGCGAGCGGGAAGCGATGAACGCCTACGAGCGGGTCCTGAAAATCAAACCCAACGATACGGAGGCGATGCTGAAGCTGGGTGATCTTGCTTTCCGGAACAAACAGTACCAAAAAGCCGTCGGTCTCTATGAAAAACTGGCCGGCAAAGTACCCCAGAAGGGAGCGCTCTACGCGAACCTGGGGTATGCCTATGGAGAGCTGAAACAGTGGTCCTCCTCGGCCAAATATTACGAGAAGGCGATCCAGGCGGGGGTGAAGGACGACAAGGTGACGTATAACCTGGCGGCGACGTATGAAAAAATGGGGAAAGAAAAATCCGCCGTCGCCCTTTATGAAAAATCCGCCGCCCGGAATCCCTCGGCGGATGCGCTGAATCGCATGGCGGACTATTACATTAAAACGGCGAAATACGACCAGGCCATCCGGGTCTATCAGAAAATGTTGAAGTCGGATGCAAGAAACGCCGGGATCTATGCGGATTTGGGTTATGTCTATGGTTTGAAGGGGAATCCGGATAAAGAAATCGAGTGCTATAAAACGTCGCTTCGCTATAACAGTGAAGAAAGTGATGTCCATTCCCGTTTGGGAGGCGCCTATGAGAAGAAAGGCCTCCTTGAAGAAGCGCTCAGGGCGTACACAAAGGCCTATCAGCTGAATCCGCATGACGCGCGGGCTGCGGAGCGGATTCCCCAATTGAAGATCCGCCTGATCAGGGAGAAGCACGAAAGAGAAAACAAAAAGGGAGCATGAGGATCATGGAGAGAATTGTTGTCAACCGGCGGGTGGCCATCGGAGGGGACGGCGGGTTTGTCCTCATCGCCGGGCCCTGCGTCGTCGAAGATCTGCAGGGAACCCGGGACATCGCCCGCTATCTGAAGGATCTGACGGAGCAACTGGACATCCCGTTCGTGTTCAAGGCATCCTATGACAAGGCCAACCGGACGTCGGCCAAGTCCTTCCGGGGGCCGGGAATGAAGGAAGGCCTCCGTATTCTTCGGGGGATCAGGGAAGAATTCGGAATCCCGGTTCTTTCCGATGTCCACCGCTTTGAAGAAATCAATGACGCCGCGGAAGTGCTGGATATCATGCAGGTACCGGCCTTTCTCTGCCGCCAGACGGATTTTATCGTCGAAGTGGCCCGCCGGGCGAAGGTGATCAACATCAAAAAAGGACAGTTCCTCGCACCCTGGGACATCTCGAATGTCATCGAGAAGGCGGAGTCGGTGGGAAACCGAAACATCATCATTACTGAACGGGGAGCCTCTTTCGGCTACAACAACCTGGTGAGTGATTTCCGGTCCATTCCCGTCATGCGGGGCATGGGATACCCGGTTATTTACGACGGAACCCACAGCGTTCAGCTCCCCGGGGGCGCCGGGACCTCCTCGGGAGGGCAGCGGGAAATGGTTCCCTACCTGACGAGAGCCGCTATTGCCGTTGGTGTGGACGGCCTTTTCCTGGAGGTCCATCCCGATCCGGACCGGGCCCTCTGCGACGGGCCCAACTCGCTTCGCCTGGATATGTTGCCGGGGTTGCTGAAAACCCTGAAAGAGATTGACAGAATTGTGAAAAATCCGTGAAACCCCTTCCCGGGTTGATCGGGTCGCATCAGAAAAAGGAGAATTCCGAATGAATAAAGCGTTAAGCGCTGAAGTAACGGACAGGCTTAAATCGGTTCGCTGGCTGGTTCTGGATGTAGACGGGGTGCTCACCGACGGTTGGGTCATCCTGGATGACGACGGCCGGGAAATCAAGCACTTCAACGTCAGGGACGGCCATGCCCTGAAGATGATCATGCGTTACGGGATCGGCGTGATGTTTCTGACGGGCCGGAAATCCCGGGTTTTGGAACACCGTGCACGCGATTTGGAAATCACGGAAGTGCACCAGAAGGTCACCAACAAGTTGGAATACTTCATGGAAGTGATAGGCCGAAAGGGGATTTCCTTTGACGAGGTTGCCTATATGGGGGACGACGTGGTCGATATCCCCCTTTTGAAACGGGTCGCCTTTTCCGCCACGGTGGCGGATGCGGCGGAAGAGGTCCTCCCCATGGTCGATTACGTTTCGTCCTGCCCGGGGGGGAAGGGTGCCGTGAGGGACGTCTGCAAGATCATTCTGAAGGCGCAGGGCAAGTGGGAAGAGGTTGCGAAAAGGTATCATTTCCCCGAATCGCTTTGAGGAAGAACAGGAGTATACCTTTACAGCGTGTTCGACGGGTGATATAAACAAATCATGGGAAGCGGCATGCACGGACGCGGTTTTGGTGCGGAGGCGGCCTTGGCGATGAGGGTGAGCAGAGAAGGAATCGGTCCTGTTTTTCCTTGAGGGGTGTCCTTTCCGACTGTTTGGGATCGATAATGGGAAAGTCGCTGCGTATAAAGATTGCCCTGGCTTCTGCCGCGGTTTTGGCCG
>JAGVTI010000083.1 GCA_019136935.1 Deltaproteobacteria bacterium | reverse complement strand
TGATTTCCCCCCTGTTGTCATCCTGAATTCTTCGCTTCGCTCGCGGATCCGCTTCGTGAAGGAGCTCGTTTTTCAAAAACCGGGATGTTTCGTTTTTCCGGAGTCCGTTCGTCGTGGCTGTTTGGTTTGCGCAAGGCGTCGTTTCCTCCGCATAAAAAAAGGAGGCCGGCCTTATCTCAAGGCCGGCCTCCTTTCAGGAACGGTCTATCTGCGTATTCTTATTAATGCCCGCCCTCCATGGCGCCCGCAATGTACATCATCGACAGGAGCATGAAGACCAGCGTCTGGATGAAGCAGATCAACACTTTCAGCGCCATGATCGGCAGCGGAACCAGGAAGGGAACCAGGATCAGGATGACGGCCAGAACGAGATGGCCTCCTTCCATGTTGCCGAACAACCGGAACGTCAGAGAGACGGGACGGGCCAGGTGACCGACGATCTCGATCGGTATCATCAGGGGCGCCAACCAGGGGCTGGGACCTACAAACTGTTTCAGGTACTTCCAGCCGTGAACCCGGACACCCATGATATGGGTCAGGAAGAAAACGATCAGGGCCATGCTGACGTTGGTGTTCAGATTCGCCGTGGGCGATTCAAACCCGGGGATGAGGCCCAGGAGGTTGGAAACCAGGATGAACAGGCCGATCGTTGCGATGAGAGGGAAAAACTTAAGCCCCGCCGGCCCCATGGTGTCGATAAGCAGCTTGTGCATGCCGTCCACAATGACTTCCATAACGTTCTGGATCTGGCCGGGATTGATGCGCAGATGGCGTTTCGCAAGAAGTGACAGCAAAATCAAGAAAATCATCACCAGCCACGTATAAAGCAGATGCGTGGGAACGGCGGGAAACGCCAGATGTAGGAATGAAAGGGCATGCATTTTCTATTTAACCTCCTCCAGACAGTTTTTTTTTGACAGGAACATCATGACCGCAGTGGTCAGGATTATGTTGATGACGACGATCGACAAACCGATCAAAAGACCTACGACATCCACGAAGCCGCTCGTAACGATAAAATACAGGACCACCGCCGTAACGGCCATCCTGATGTAATATTTGATCATCATCGCGGATTTTGCGGATTGGGGTGAACGGGTGATAACATCGACCAGGTTTTTGTGCAACCGGTAGAAATTGACGATGCAGATGAGACCACCGATGAGAACACCCAGGGCAAACTTGAAAGACATGACAACGAGGCTGAGCAGGACAAATACCCCCAGGAGAACCCAATTGGCCATCTCAATTTTTTGCTGGAGGGGGTCTTTTTCTATGCGGCTCACTTTTTATACTCTTGATGAAAGGTTTTTCATCCTTAAATTTCTTCAATAGAAGATAAACATTACGGAAACCCATAAACACGCCAATGACCAAGAGCAGGAGCGCGAAATAAGGGGATGTTCCGAACTTGCGGTCAAGGTAACCTCCCAGCAGCAAACCGCCGAAAATCACGATCACCATAAAGATGCCCACGCTGCTGGCGTAAGTCATCTGTACGAGAGATTTCTTCGTCTCCTTATCCATTGGCAGGGGGGCCTATAACACGAAAAAAAGGTCAAGTCAAACAAAAATACCAAACGCTTACGAGGGGTGAACGCCGTGCCTGCACGCTGAAAAGGGATCGTCGAAAGCGGGATCATTCGATCGATGCCGGCCGGTCCCTGGTGTAAAACTTTCCTCCGTATTTTCACCGGCTGCCATATCCCGCGTTTTCGCCATATCGGTCCGGTTCAAAGGTGATTCAGGGTATCCTCCATCATTTCAACGGTTTTTTCGATGTCCGATGTCGTGTGGGCGAAAGACAGGAACACGGCTTCAAAAGCGGAAGGGGCCAGGTAAATTCCCCGTTCCATCATCCCTTGAAAAAATCGGATAAAGAAGCCCGTATCACTTTTCTGTGCCGAGATCAAATCCGTCACCCGGTCGGAAGTGAAGAAAGGGGTGAATAGGGAACCCGACTGGTTGAGGGTGACAGGGAATCCCCTCTTGTCAAAAAGCAGTTTGATCTCCCGGCAGAGATACTCCGCCTTCTTGTTCAGAGAATCGTATTCCTTCCGCAATTCCTTGAGCATCTTCAAGGTGGCGAACCCCGCGGCCATGGCCAGGGGATTGCCGGAAAGCGTCCCCGCCTGGTAGACCGGGCCTGTGGGGGCCAGGCAGTCCATGATCTCCTTCCTGCCGCCGAAGGCGCCGACGGGAAGCCCCCCGCCGATGATTTTGCCCAGACAGGTCAAATCGGGGACGATTCCCTTCATGGTCTGGTAACCGCCATAGGTCAGGCGGAATCCCGTGATGACCTCGTCGAAAATGAGGAGAATGCCGTTTTTCGCCGTCAGTTCCCGGATTCGCTCCAGGAAGCCGGGTTCCGGGAGAACGACCCCCATGTTGCCCGGGACGGGTTCGACGATGACGCAGGCGATATCGTTTCCCTGCAAGGCGATGGTTTCTTCGAACGCTTCGATGTCATTGAAGGGAAGTGAAAAAGTCAACGCCGCCAGGGCCGCCGGAACACCCGGACTGCCCGGGATGCCGTACGTGACGACGCCGGAGCCGGCCTTGACCAGAAGGGAATCGGCGTGGCCGTGGTAGCATCCGTCGAACTTGACGATCTTGTCTTTCCCCGTGTATCCCCGGGCCAGGCGGATGGCGCTCATCGTGGCTTCGGTCCCCGAACTGACCATTCTCATCAACTCGATGGCAGGGAAGGCTTCCTTGATCAGGATGCCCATGGACGTTTCCAATTCCGTCGGGGCGCCGTAACTGGTTCCCTTTTCCGCCGCCGTGCGGATGGCGTCGACCACCCGGGGATGACCATGTCCGAGGATCATGGGACCCCATGAGAGGACGTAATCGATGTACTCCCGTCCGTCCGTGTCGTAGATCTTCGATCCCGAGGCCCGCTGGATGAACCGTGGTAAGGACCGGACCGAACCGAAGGCCCGGACGGGACTGTTGACGCCGCCGGCGATGACTTGACGGGCCTCCTGGAAAAGACATTCCGATGTCCTGTTCATGCTAAAAATACTCCATACTGGTTTTTTTCAGTTCCTCCCGGCTTTCCAGGATCAGGTAATCCCGGCTTCCGGCCGCTTCGGCCATCCGTTGCAACAGGGCGTCAAAAGAAGAATCACGCCGGTGAATCATGGTGAACAGATTGTATTTCCCTAAAAAGGGAGGGGTCCGCTCATAGCAGTGAGTCACTTCCCGGAATGCGGCCAGGCGGTTTCCCACCGAATCGCAACGGTCCGGAGGAACGGACCAGACGACCATGGCATTCCCGGTAAACCCCAGTTCCCGGTGGCGCACCAGGGCACCGAATTTCCGGATCATTTTTTCACCGATCCAACGGTTGACGGCGCTGATGACTTCGGCTTCCGTTATCCCGTCGGTTTCTTCCAGAACACGAAAGGGACGGGATTCCAGCGGGACGTCGTTCTGGAGAAACCGGATGATTTTCTTTTGCCTGTCCGTCAGTTTCATAGCCGATTTTTCCCTCATTCCGATAGAAAGATTCATGGCACGGGCAAGGACGGTTTATCCTTGACGGTTCTGTAGAAGTCCTTCTGGGCCATTCTGAGAAGCGCAAGCGTTGAAGAATCCCCTGTCAATGCGAGATTCTTCGGCTGACGCCTCAGAACGACATCGCGGCACAGCCTCCAAGTCCGGCATGGCAGCCTGACCGACTTTTCCCGATGCCGTCATTCTTTCTTTTCCGGAAAAATTCAGATTCGAACCGTCCGAGAGAAACGTGCAACATGCTTCACCCCGGTTTTTTATTACGGCGATGGAATAAAATCAAGCTCATTCACGCGGTCATCTTGCGGGAAAGCTGATTTGCGCAGGACGAGAATGAGAAAAATGTTCTTTTCCTTCCGAAGAGAGGATTTTTCGCTTGACATTTTTCTCCGCCTCCAATAGGACCTGTTATTAATAGTGGGAATCTTCCGGATCGTTACCGGTATCTGGAAAGAAGACAAAGCGGGAAGGAGGTGAAAACGAGGTTTCAGGTTTGTTTTTCAGTCTTAAAACAAAAAATCAAACAGGAGGAGCACAGTGAAAAACGTATTGAGATACAGTTTCTGGACAGTGATCGCGTTCTTGGCATCGGCAGGTATGGCGTTGGCGGCAGAGGCGGCTCCGGCGGCGGCTGGAGGGGTTGATTACACGAAGGCGATTGTTTTGGGTTGCAGCCTCATCGGCGCAGGCATCGCGATCGGTGTGGGTGCGAGCGGAGCGGGTGCCGGTATGGGACAGGCGGCCGGCGGCGGCAGTGTGGCGGTTGGCCGGAATCCCGAAGCCCAGGGCAAGATCATGTTGACCATGATGGTCGGTATGGCCATGACGGAATCCTGTGCGATCTACGCGTTGGTCGTTTCGTTGATTCTGCTTTATGCGAACCCGATGCTGAAACTGGTCGGAATCGGATAAGGTCGAGAAAACCCGTTGTTTGTTTTTACTTAAATTCATACACCATGAACCCGGCGGTTAAAGTGGCCGGATAAGGCAGTAAAAACGTTATTCGTTATTATCAAGGGGGAAAGAAGCGAAATTAAGCGTCTTCTTTCCCCCTTTTTTATTCCGATTCGTCCAGGCCGGGTTTTGCCCTCGATCGTTTCCTTTCCGCGGTCTTCCTTTTTTCTTCCAGCATCTTCTCCTTTGCCCGTTTCGACCGGCGCCGCTTCTGCCTGCGGATCTTCTCGATTTTCTCCTTTTCCGATCTCAGGATCCCCTCTTGCAGCCTTTCAATCCGGTCCAGCAGCAGACGCCGGGCGAGGAAGCGGTTGAGCGTCTGGGACCTCTCCTGCTGGCATTTTACGGTCAGACCCGTCGGAACATGAACCAGGTAAACGCAGGTGGCGGTTTTGTTGACCTTCTGGCCGCCGGGTCCGGAAGAACGGATGAAAGTTTCCCGGAGGTCTTCTTCACGGACCCCGAGTTTCGCCATTCTCTCCTGGAGAGCGTTTTCCTTTTCCGTTGAAATGGTCACGATGACAACCCACCGATCTTGCCTATTTTCCGCTTTTTTCCCGCATGCGTGCGACAAAGTCAAGGTGAAGTTGATCAAAATGGTTCCGGAAAAGATGACCCGTGCCGTCGCTTTCCGCCGCCGATCCATCATGGCGAAAAAGGTCATTGTCTGGTATTTTCCTGTTTTAAGGAGGCGTTTTCATGTTTGATGCCCGGCTGATCAACGATCCTTTCGATGATCCGGGGGTTTTCGTCGAGCTGAAATACCGGCGGGAAGCCCTGCTGTTCGACCTGGGGGACCTGCGTGCGCTTTCGCCGCGTAACCTGCTTAAAGTCAGGCAGATTTTCGTGTCCCATACCCACATGGATCATTTTATCGGTTTCGATCACCTGGTCCGCGTCTGCCTGGGACGCGACCAGACCATCCGGCTCTTCGGTCCCGGGGGATTTCTGCGCCATGTCGAAAACCGCCTGGGCAGCTATACCTGGAACCTGGTCGAAAACTACGAGAACGATTTCAACCTGGTTGTGACGGAAGTGGTGGGAGAAGAAACGCGAACCGCCTGTTTTGCCTGCCGCCGGGCCTTCAGGAGAGAGGGGGAGCAGGAAGGAAAAATCAGCGGGGGAATCCTCTGCGATCATCCCTTTTACCGTGTGAAGACGGAGATCCTGGACCACCGCGTCCCCTGCCTGGCCTTTGCCCTGGAAGAAAAGTTCCGGGTCAACATCCGGAAGGACGTGTTGCAGTCGATGGGGATTCCTCCGGGGCCGTGGTTGATGGACCTGAAGGAAAAAATCGCTCGGAATGCACCTCCGGAGACGGACATCCGGGCTTTCTGGCGCGATGAAGAAGACGGCCGTGTTCATGAGCGGTATTTCCCCCTCGGGGAACTGCGGGAGAAACTGGTTCTCATAACCAGGGGGATGAAAATCGCCTATATCGCCGATGCCGTATGCAGTCCCGACAATGAGACCCGCATGCTGGCGATTGCCGAAGAGGCCGATTTGCTCTTTGTCGAGGCGCCTTTCCTGCACGGGGATGAGAGCCGGGCGGCGAAGAAGTACCACCTGACGGCCCGTCAGGCGGGAAGCCTGGCCAGAAAGGCGGGCGTAAAGAGAATGACCCTTTTTCATTTTTCCCCGAAGTACCAGGGGCAGGGGGATCTCCTCCAGTCGGAAGCCGACCGGGCGTTTGCCGGAGAGAGCTGAACGGTGGTTTCCCGGTCTGAATTCATCGCATCTCAGGGCATCGTCATTCTTCCATCAAGGATCACATCGGGACCACTCCGGGAAACTTTTTTGAAGGTGAGCCCCAGGGCATGATCCATGTAATCGATTCCCAGGTCGCCTACCGTGCTGAGGCCGTTCCCGATCATCTTGGGGGCGATGATCGCCACCACCCGGTCGGCGAGCCTTTGCCGCAAAACGGACGTGATGATCCCGGAGCCTCCCTCCACCAGGATGGAGGATATCCTCTGTTCCCCAAGGCGTGCGAAAAGAGGGTGCAGGTCGAACAGATCCGCCCCCTGATCCCCGAAGGGAAGAAGCCCGACCTGCATGGCGCGGATCCGGCGGCATTTTTCCGGCGGGGCATCGGGGCGGGTGACGACGAGGGTTGCGGCCCGGCCCTGGTCCCGGAGAATTTTCGCGTCCAGGGGGATTTCAAGCAACGGGTCGATGACGATCCGGAGAGGATTTCTTCCCCTGACGTGGCGGACCGTCAATTCGGGATCGTCTTTGACCACCGTTCCCGCGCCCACTAAAACGGCGTCATGGAGGCTTCTCAACCGGTGGGCGAACCGCCGGGATTGCTCTCCGCTGATCCACTGGGAGTGCCCCGTCGAGGTGGCGATCCGTCCGTCCAGGGTTTGGGCGAACTTGAGGGTGACAAAGGGCCGTCCCGTTTCCATGTATTTGATGAACGTCTCGTTCAGCTGCCGGCACGCTTCTTCCATGACGCCGACAGTGGTTCCGATTCCGCGTGCTTTCAATTCGGCGATGCTTTTCCCGGAAACCAGCGGATTGGGATCCTCCATACCGACGACGACCCGGGCGAATTTCGAAGCGATGACGCTTTCGACGCAGGGTGGGGTTTTCCCGTGGTGATGACAGGGTTCGAGAGTCACATAGAGTGTTGCGCCCTCCAGGGATGTCCGGGCTGCATGGATGGCGTTGATTTCGGCATGGGCTTCTCCGTAACTGCGGTGGTAGCCTTCGGAGACGATCCGTCCGTTTTTGACGGCGACCGCTCCCACCATGGGGTTGGGGCTGACCCGGCCCCTGCCTCTCCGGGCGAGTTCCAAAGCTCGTTTCATGAATGTTTCGTCTGACATTTGACCGACCTCTTTAAATTGTGCCTTGTAAAGGGGTGTAATTTAGGCTACTTTATTACACCGTTTTTGTCTCCATAAAAAGTTTTTTTCCATGCGGAGCCTCTAAAGAGTTGAAAATCCCCTTTCTCCCGGCGGGAAAGGATTGGCGCGGCGCGCCGAGGATCGGTATCGCTCAGGTTGTTGCCCTTCTCCTTTCCTGGCCCCGTCCGCGAGAAGAGGACGAATTGCGTTTTTTACGGCGTCGTCAACCAGTAACCGGTTTATCGCAACCCAAGACAATCCACAAGCAGGGAGGTGTGCTATGCTTCCAAGAAAAAAATCGACAGCGGCGATGAACGTGAATCGGGCATTCAACCGGGACAACAGAAATTGGATATCCGGAATCAAGGTCTCATTCATTGCATTGGTTCTTTTCATGGGGCTTTTGCCGGTAACGGCTTCCGCCCATCCGCCGAAAAGCGTCACCCTGGCCTATGATACCGCGGCGAAAGTCCTGAAGGTGACGATCCTGCATCCCTCGTTCGCGCCGAGCTGGCACTACGTCAAAACCGTCGCCGTCACGAAGAACAAAAAACCTCTGGCGAATTATTCCTACACAAGCCAGCCGGGAGACGAGTTCACCTACACATACGAGATCCCGGCGGTGCCGGGAGACACCTTCGTGGTCACCGCTTACTGCAGCCTGTACGGAACCCGCGTAGAAAGTCTGACCATTCCGTCGGCGAAGAACCCGTGATGAACAGAAAGGCCGGGACGGCTCCATTTCCAAAGAAAGCAGGCTTCCATGGAAACATTCTTTTTCATCCACATGACGTTGATGTCTCTGGGTTTCCTTCTTCTTGCGGGGGGAGTGATTACGGTTCGGTATCTGAAGAAAAAGATGGGGTGGTTTCGCCTTCATAAAAGGCAGGAGGTCCTGTCCGCAATCTTTTTCGTGGCCGGTGCCGTGGCTGCGGTCCTGATGGTGGAACTCTCGGGGGGCGGTCATTTGTCCGTTCCCCATACCTGGCTGGGTGCCGTATTGATCGTGCTCATGGCGGCGACGCTTGTGGTGGGATTTCTCCAGGCCCGGGTCAAAAATAAAAAGCGTATGCGGATGATTCACCGCGTCATGGGGCGACCCGCGGCGGTTTTGTCGTTGGCGGCCGTTGCGACCGGGGCGGTGACTGCAGGGATGATTCCGTTTTTTTAAATTCCGGCTTTATCGGGGGGGGATCGACGGGCCGGGTTTGTCCGGTTATGAAAGGAGGGAAAGATCCATGAAGGTTTTAATCGTATTCTATTCCGCCTACGGCCATATCTATCGCATGGCCGAAGCCGTGGCACAGGGGGCGGGAGAAGTCGCCGGCGCCGAAGTGTCCCTGGCACGCGTTCCCGAGACGCTTTCCGAGGAACTGCTCAAAAAAATCGGGGCGTTCGAGGCCCAGCAGGCCTTTTCCCACGTTCCGGTCTGCAGCGTGGAAGAGTTGGCCACGGCGGATGCCGTCATTTTCGGAACGCCGACCCGGTTCGGAAACATGTGCGGCCAGATGCGCCAGTTCCTGGACGGGACGGGCGGTCTCTGGGCGAAGGGAGCCCTGGTCGGCAAGGTGGGAAGTGTTTTCACAAGCTCCGGCACGCAGCACGGGGGACAGGAATCGACGATCCTCAGTGTCCACACGACCCTTCTTCACCATGGGATGATTCTTGTCGGCCTGCCCTATACGTTTACCGGGCAAACCCAGACGGACGTCGTGGCCGGGTGTTCCCCCTACGGGGCCTCGACGATTGCGGGCAACACGGGAGCGAGGGTTCCGATCGAGCAGGAACTGGCCGGGGCACGTTATCAGGGCCGGCATGTGGCGGCCATTACCGCCAGGCTGGTCGGCTGAGCCGGGTGCGCCCCTCGGGGGAAATGCCCCTCAGGGCGTCAGGAATGAATTGAAAAATTGAAAAACATCAGTGAGTTGAACGATTCATGTTTCTTCCCACAACCCCTGAAGAACTGAAAGAGCAAGGCTGGGAAGAGCTGGATATCATCCTGGTAACGGGTGACGCCTATATCGACAGCCCCTTTGTCGGCGTGGCCGTAATCGGCCATATCCTCGTTGATGCCGGGTTTCGTGTGGGCGTCGTCGCCCAGCCGGATGTGCGGAGCAACGGGGATATCCGGCGGCTGGGAAAGCCCGCCCTGTTCTGGGGGGTGACGGCGGGGTGCCTCGATTCCATGGTCGCCAATTACACGGCGACGAAGAAGAGGCGGAACCGGGACGATTTTACCCCGGGCGGCAAAAACGTGAAACGTCCCGACCGTGCCCTGATCTCCTATACGAATTTAATCCGCTCTCTTCCGGGCCATAAGGCCCCGATCGTTTTGGGAGGGCTCGAAGCCAGCCTCCGGCGCATCGCCCACTACGATTACTGGTCCGACCGGGTGCGTCGATCGGTTCTCTGCGACGCCCCGGCGGAGTTCCTGCTCTATGGCATGGCCGACAAAAGCGTCCTGGAGCTCGCGGAAGCGTTCCGCTCTGGAAAAGACCCCCGGGATATCCGGGGACTCTGCTACCTGGCCAAGGAAGGGCGGCCGGACTACCTGGCGTTGCCCTCTTTCGAAGAGGTTACCTCCAGCCGGGACGCCTTTGTACGCATGTTCCGCCTGTTTTACGATCACAGCGATCCCCGGACCGCCCAGGGACTCTGTCAGAAACAGGACGGACGCCACCTGGTTCAGAATCCTCCTCCCCTCCCTCTTTCTCAGGCCGAGCTGGATGCCGTCCATGAACTGCCCTTCATGGGGGATGTCCATCCTTTCTACAAAGGCCAGGGGCCGGTCAAGGCCCTGGAGACGATTCGGTTTTCCATTCCGAGCCACCGGGGCTGCTACGGGGAGTGCAGCTTCTGTTCCATCGCCGTCCATCAGGGCCGAACCGTCCAATGGCGGAGCGAATCCTCCATCCTGGCGGAGGCAAGGCGGCTGTGCGCTCATCCCCAATTCAAAGGGTATATCAGCGATGTCGGCGGTCCGACGGCGAACATGTACGGGTTCGAATGCGCGAGAAAACTTCAGCGGGGATGCTGCAGGGAAAAACGATGCCTGTATCCGCAGGTATGCAGCCGGTTGCCGGTCGATCACGACCGGCAGCGGGTTCTGCTTTTGAAAATCAGGAGGATCAAGGGGGTGAAAAAGGTTTTTGTCGCCTCCGGGATCCGTTACGATCTGCTCCTTCAGGATAAAAAGGGCGGCATGGCCTACCTCGAAGAGGTCATCCGGCATCATACGTCGGGGCAAATGAAAGTGGCCCCCGAACACACGGTGGATCCTGTGCTGGCCCTGATGAAAAAACCGGCGAACGGGCAACTCCTCCGCTTCAAGGAGGCCTTTGACCGGTTGAACCGGCGCCTCCGGAACAAACAGTTCCTGACCTACTATTTTATCGCGGCCCATCCGGGATGCCGGAATGGGGATATGGATGCCCTTCGCTCCTTTGTGAAGCGGGAGCTCAAGATTCGGCCGGAGCAGGTCCAGATTTTCACGCCCCTGCCGTCCACTTATTCGAGCGTGATGTACTATGCGGAAAAGGACCCCTTTACCGGGAAAGGCATTTTCGTGGAAAAGAGCATTTCGGGAAAGGAGAGGCAGAAGAACCTGCTGGTCGCGGATCACGGGAGGGATTCCGGAAAGGCGGAAAGGCGTTTCCGGAAGAAAGCGGGCCGGGGTTAAAGAATCATTTCCATGTCCTGGTGGAGGGCGAAGCATTCAAGGGGAACGTTCCGTTCCCGGACGATGCGCCGGCATTCCTGAACCATGCGGTCCACTCCCCGGTCGAATCGTTCCGGGTCGTGATGAAAAAGACCGAAACGCCGGGCGCCCGCCTCGATCGCCAGGCGCAGGGCGTCTTTGTAGACCGAATGTCCCCAGCCCCGCGTTTTCGGGTAGTCCGCTTCCGTGTATTCCGCGTCATGGACGAGGAGATCCGCGTTCTTTGAAAAGGCGAGGTAATCCCGGTAATCGCATCCTCCCTCGTGCCGGTAGGTGAGTTCGTTGTCCGTCAGAAATACAAATGATTTTCCGTCTTCCGTGAAACGGTACCCCAGGCCCTGGTTCGGGTGGCTCAGGGGGATCGGATCGATGAGGATGGAATTGACGGAAAAACGTTTGTCACAGAATTCGTGAAAGTTGATCTGCGCCCTGACATCGTCCACGTGGACGGGAAAGTGGGGCGGTCCCATGATGTCGGCGAGGATTTCCCGGGTTGCTTTCTGGGCGTGGGGGCAGCCGTATACATCCATCCGGGTTGAACGGTGATACAGGGGTTTGAAAGAGGGAAAGCCCATCACGTGGTCCCAGTGGGAGTGGGTCAGAATAAGGGTCGAATCCCGTTTTTCTTCGGCGGCCAGACGCCCCCCGAGCCGGCGGATGCCGGAACCCGCGTCGATGATAATGATGTCGCCGTGTTTTGACCGGACTTCGATGCAGGTCGTGTCTCCGCCGTAGCGTAGATATTCCTTGCCGCTGACCGGAATGGACCCCCTGGCGCCCCAGCATCGTATGATCATGGCAAGGTCGCTCTGCAATAGGTGCGAAAACGGTTCATGCTGAAAATTCCCCCCAGGAGGTGAACTGTACAATCTTCAAGATTGTGATTATATTTGCCGAGGTGGCAAAGCGTGCCGATCATAGCAACTTAATCCGTTCAATTCAAATATTTTTTCAATGAAATAATCGAGTTGTGAAATTTGAAAAACACTGGGAAAGAACGGTTTCAAGGCATTCATTTCAAAAGGAGGGAACGATGAAAAGCATCACGATCAAGGGTATGTCCTGTCAGCACTGTGTCATGGCGGTAACCAGGGCGTTGAACGGCATCGAAGGTCTGACCCGCGTCGAGGTGGACCTGGAAACGGGGAAAGCGACCTTTGAAGAAACGAAGCCGGTGGAGATGGAAACGATTGTCGCGGCGGTCAGAAAGGCGGGTTATGATGTCGCCTGAGAAGGTCGTGCTCGATGTCGGCGGCCTTCATTGCGCCTCCTGCGTGCACCGCTTGGAGGAAGGTCTCAAGAGCCGGCCCGGGGTAAAGGAGGCATCGGTCAACCTCCTGGCGGAGAAGGCCACGGTGGAATTCGATCCGGCGGCAACGGATGTTTCCCGGCTGGTCAAGGCGGTGGAGGAAATCGGCTACGATGTCCTGAAAGTGGAAGAAACGCCTCCGGCGGGTTTGCGGAAACTGACCGTCTCCGTGGGCGGGATGACCTGTGCGGCCTGTGTCCGCCGGGTGGAACAGGCCGTCGGGGAGGTGGCGGGAGTGCGGGACGTGAACGTCAATCTCGCCACGGCAAGGGCTTCGATCGTCTATGATCCGGCTGCGTGGGGCGGCGTGGACGAAGTCAAACGGGTGATCCGGGACAGCGGGTATGAATACCTGGGCATCCCGGACGAAATGGGGGAAGACCCGATTGCCCAGGCCCGTGAGCGCGAGATCAGGGACCTGAAAAAGCGGGTTTCGGTCGGGGCGGTCCTGAGCGTCCTGGTCTTCGTGGGTTCCATGCAGCACTGGTTTCCCCCCCTGGCGTCGATTCCCAGGCCGGTCCTCCTTTACATCCTGTTGATCCTGACGACGCCCGTTGTCTTCTGGGTCGGTGAGCGCTTTCTCGCCGGCGCCTATAAAGCGGCGAAGAAGGGAACGAGCGATATGAACACCCTGGTGGCCGTGGGGGCCCTTTCCGCCTACGGTTACTCCGTGGCCGCCACCGTGTTTCCCGGTTTCTTCACCCAGGCGGATCTGATGCCCCATGTCTATTACGACGGAGCGGCCATGATCGTGACCCTCATTCTCCTCGGTCGTTTCCTGGAGGCGAGGGCGAAAGGCAGAACGTCCCAGGCCATCCGGAGGTTGATGGACCTGAGACCCAAATTCGCCCGGATCATCCGGGACGGGGTTGAAAAGGACGTTCCCGTGGAGGATCTGGTCAGGGGCGAACTGGTCGTGATCCGGCCGGGAGAAAAAATTCCGACGGACGGCGTTGTCCTTTCCGGCGAGTCCACCGTCGACGAATCCATGCTGACGGGTGAGAGCATGCCCGTCCTCAAAAATGCGGGGAGCAAGGTTTTCGCCGCGACCTTGAACAAATCCGGGAGCTTTCAATTTCAGGCGACGGGGGTGGGCGCCGAGACGGTTCTGGGGCAGATCGTTCATCTCGTCGAGGAGGCCCAGGGTTCCAAGGCACCGGTACAGCGCCTGGCCGACCGGATTGCCGCTGTTTTTGTTCCCGTCGTTTTTATCATCGGCCTGATCACCTTTCTGGTCTGGTATTTTCTCGTTCCGGACGCCTCGTTCAGCAGGGCGCTCCTGAATTTCGTTTCCGTTCTGGTGATCGCCTGTCCCTGCGCCCTGGGATTGGCCACGCCCACAGCCGTCATGGTCGGGACGGGTATCGGCGCCGAGCGGGGGATTCTGATCAAGGGAGGAGAAACCCTGGAGAAGGCCCATCGCTTAACGACGGTGGTCTTCGACAAGACGGGGACCCTGACCCGGGGTGAGCCCATGATCCGGGATATTATTCCGATGGAAGATGCTTCCGAGGACGGCGTTCTGCAGACGGCCCTGTCCGCCGAGACGGTGTCGGAGCATCCCCTGGGGCAGGCGATCGTCAGCGAGGCCCGTGCCAGGGGCCTGGAACCGCAACCGGTTGAGCGTTTCGAGGCCGTTGCGGGAAAGGGGGTGAAGGCGACGATCGGCGGGCAGGAATGCCTGGTGGGAAATGCAAGGTTCATGGAGGAATCCGGTATCCTGCTCGGCGATTTGGAAGGGGAAGTGAAAGCCCGGACCGGCGGTGGTGAAACCTGTGTTTTTGTCGCCCGGGAGGGCCGGATGATGGGCCTGATCTGTTTCGCCGATCTGCCGCGGGAAACGGCGAAACAGGCGGTCCGCTCGTTGAAGCGGATGGGATTGAAGGTCGTGATGCTGACGGGAGACCATCTGCCGACGGCAAGGGCTGTCGGGCGAGCCCTGGACATTGAGCAGGTGATGGCCGATGTCCTGCCCGCCGACAAGGCGGCGGCGGTGAAACGCCTGCAGGAGGAAGGGCAGGTTGTGGCCATGGTCGGTGACGGGATCAACGATGCCCCGGCCCTGGCGGCGGCCGATATCGGCATCGCCCTGGGGGCGGGAACCGATGTGGCCATGGAGGCCGGCGATATCACCCTCATCCGGGACGACCTGACCATGGTCCCCGCGGCCATCCGCTTGTCCCTGAACACCCTCAAGGTCATCCGCCAGAATCTGTTTTGGGCGTTTATCTATAACGTTGTCGGAATTCCGATTGCGGCCGGAGTGCTTTATCCCTTTTTTGGCCTGCTTCTGAATCCCGAATTCGCGGCGGCGGCCATGGCCCTGAGTTCCGTTTCCGTGGTTACCAATTCCCTCCGGTTAAGACGGTTCCCGATATAAAAAAAAGGGTGTTTCGTCTTGACGAATCCGGATTGGGAACCTAAATTTGAACTGTTTGCGGCGTGTTGAAGGTTGTTTCCCTCGCGATACAGTGGGGATAAAGAAGGTTTTCAAACATAACCGATGACGAAGGAGGCGTATGATGAGCGACAGCCGGCTTGAAGCGTTGAAACGCGCACTGAAAATGGAAGAGGACGGGAAGAAATTTTACGAGAAATGCCTGAAAGAGACGAAAAACGAGATGGGAAAGTGGATGTTCGAATTTCTGATCCGCGCGGAGGAATCTCATATCCGGAAATTCCAGGAACTGTATAAAACGCTGGAGGCGTCGGGAAAGTGGCCGGAGAAAGCGGCGGCTTCCGAGCCCCGGGACGTGCCCGCCAATATCTTTGCCGAGGCCCTCGCGCACAGCAAGGAGAAGGAAAAGGGGACCGCCGATGACATCGAAGCGCTCAAGACGGCCTTAAGCTTCGAGGAGGAGGGAATCAAGTACTACCAGGCCAATGCCGCCGCGGCGACCGATCCCATGGAGAAAAAGTTTTATATGCTCCTGGTCAACGAGGAGACGGAGCACTTCCTGAGCATCACGGATTCTCTGGCTTTCATGGAAAATCCGCAGCTCTACTATCACCAGAAGGAGATGACCCGGGGGCACTGGTAGAGAAAACAGATCCCGGTCAACTCCCTCAACCGTATGGAGCCCTCCGGCATGCAAGGCCGGGGGGCTTTTTTTGCGGGAAAGAGGGGCGCATCCGGTACGGCCGGCAAGGCGCCTTTCCGCTATTTGTGATTGCCGGACCGGCGGAAATTGTGATATAGCCTTTACAGGATTTATCCCTTCCTGATTGATATTAAGAATATCGAATATAAAGAAGTGATATGTGAAAGGAGACTCGTTCATGTTCAAAACGGCCATCACAGAGATGTTCGGAATCCAATATCCCATTATATGTGGTGCCATGATGTGGCTGTGCAAGCCGAAATTCTGCGCGGCCATTTCCAACGCCGGGGGGATGGGCAATCTCACGGCGGGCAATTATTCGACAGAGAAAGAATTCCGCAGCGCTATCCACGAAACGAGAAAACTCACGGATAAACCGTTCATGATCAATATTACGTTCGTTCCCTCGTTCCGCGAGTATTACCGCCTGCCCTCTTTGAGGGTTACGACGGCGCAGCATGACGAATTCATCAAGGTCTGTGCGGAAGAGCAGGTCGCGGGAATCGAATTCTCCGGTATGCCCGTGGATGTCGCGTCGGGGATGAAAACCGTCGAGATGCTGAAAAAGGCGAACGTCAAGATATTCCACAAGGTCGGGTCGGTGCGGCATGCCCTGCATGCCCAGAAGGTGGGTTACGACGGCGTATATACCGTTGGTTTCGAGTCGGGCGGGCATCCCCTGAAGGACGATGTCACCACCATGGTTCTCACGCCGCGGGTTGTGGATTCGGTGGAAATCCCGGTGGTCGCCGTGGGCGGGATCGCCGATGGACGCTCCATGGCCGCGGCGATGGTACTGGGCGCCCAGGGGGTCATGATGGCGACGCGTTTCATTGCGACCCAGGAGTGCGATGTCCATGATAATATCAAGCACGAACTGTTGAGAAGGGGTGAGGCGGAAACGACCATTTTCGGCCGGACCGTCGGTTTCCAGGGCAGAGCCCTGCGATCCAAGCTGATCCAGGATATCGTGGATGTGGAACAGCGTCACGGCGGTCTCCGGGAACTGATCCCGCTTCTCTCCGGGCAGAGGATCAAGCAGGCGTGGGATGCCGGTGACGTGGACCGGGCACCGCTGATGATCGGTCAGTCTCTCGGGTTGATCCAGGACATCCCCTCCTGCCAGGAGCTTCTCGACCGCATGGCGAAGGAGGCGCTGCAATACGTGGAGAAGGCGAGCGGGATGATTCATGGCCAATAGCGGTTTGTCACAATGCGCGGTTTCACGAGTGAAACACCCCGGTCGGCGGTTCCGCCGAAAGATGGCCCGGCGTCCGTCAGTCCTTCCGGAGGGGGCTGTCCGTCATGCTGATTGATTCCCATGCCCATCTGGAACTGGAAGATTTCGACGAGGACCGGGAACAGGTTATCGAGCGGGCCCGCCAGGCGGGCGTCGAGGTGATCGTCTCCGTCGGGATCAATCTTGCGGATAGTCACCGGGCCGTCGAAATCGCGGAGAAGTACGAGCCGGTCTATGCCGCCGTCGGGATTCATCCCCATGATGTCAAGGAAATCGGTCCGGAGACCTACGATGTCCTGGGAGAGCTTGCCCGGAGGGAAAAGGTGGTTGCCTACGGTGAAATCGGCCTGGATTTTTTTCGCGGTCATGCCCCCCGGGAGATGCAGATCCGCCGATTCGGCGAACAGCTGGAAGTGGCCCAGAGCCTGGATTTGCCGGTCATCATTCATGACCGGATGGCCCACAGGGAGACCATGGCCATGCTGAAAGGCTGGAAAGGCCGGAAACGGGGCATCGTCCATTGTTTTTCCGGCGATTACGCCATGGCGAGTCAATGCATCGATCTGGGATTTTATATTTCGATTCCGGCAACCGTGACGTATCCCAAGGCGCTGGAAATCCGGGATGTCGTGAGGCGGGTGCCCCTGAATGCGCTTCTTGTGGAGACGGATGCCCCCTTTCTTCCCCCGCAGTCGCTCCGGGGCAAACGGAACGAGCCGGCCTACGTTGTCCGGGCGGCGGAAAAGATCGCCGAGATAAAAGGAATTTCCACGGCCGAGGTGGCGTCCGGAACCAGCCGCAACGCCCGGGCTGTTTTTGCTTTACATTAGCCGGTCTCTGTGGTACGTCACGGCTAACGGTGCGTTCTCTGAGTCTTTTTTAGAATTCTTGATGAGAAAAGGGGTGCCGGTCGGGCTGAGATGATACCCTTTGAACCTGATCTGGGTAATGCCAGCGTAGGGAGTGGCAAAAAGTATTGACACGATATAAGAACAAGGGCCATATTCCGGGTTTGTCGGGAGTGGCCTTTTTTGTTGACGGGATGAGGAAAACAGGATGACGGCGGAACCGGAACAACCATCCGGACGTAGGGTGATTTTCATCGTTGCCGGCGGCCCTTTGGCGGAGCCCCGTCTTTTGAGGGACAGGATTCTGGAAGTGGGTCCGGAAGAGGTGGTCTGTGCCGACGGCGGGGCTTGCCACGTCCTGGAGTTGGGGCTGATGCCCCAGGCGGTGATCGGTGACCTCGATTCTCTGCCGAAGGCGAGCCTGGACGAACTCACGGCCGGCGGATGCCGGATTTTGCGCTATCCCCCCCGCAAGGATGAAACCGATACGGAACTGGCCCTGCGGTACGCCCTGGACCGCAAACCCGACAGGATCGAAATTTACGCCGCCCTGGGAGGGAGAATGGACCACGCCCTAGCCAATATTTCACTTTTGGTCGCGGCGGCGAAAAGCGGAATTGAAGCGAGAATCATCGATGGGGCGGCGGAGCTCTTTGTCGTTTCCGGAAGCGCCGAAATTCAGGGAACCCCCGGCGAGATTGTTTCCCTTTTTTCCGTGACGACGGAAGTCACGGGTATCGATCTCATGGGATTCGAGTATTCCCTGCAAAATGCCACGATGGAAATCGGCAAACCCTACGGCGTGAGCAATCGTCTCCTCGGCGAGAAGGCGAGAGTTTCCGTTTCCACGGGGTACCTGCTGGTGATCAAGACCGGGGAGAAAGAGGCTCCGGAGGGAGGAACGGGGCCATGAAACCGGCCAGGGTCCTGACGATTGCCGGGTCCGATTCCGGCGGCGGTGCCGGCATCCAGGGTGATCTGAAGACGATCACCGTTTTGGGCGGTTTCGGGATGAGCGTCGTTACGGCACTTACGGCCCAGAATTCCCTCGGGGTTCACGGGATCTTCGATGTGCCGCCGGAATTCGTGGAAAAACAGTTCGATGCCGTTATGCAGGATATCGGTGCGGATGCCGCCAAGACGGGGATGCTGGCCCGTCCGGATATTCTGAGAGCCGTCATCGGTAAAATCAGGCAGTATCGGATCGACAAGCTCGTCGTGGATCCGGTCATGGTGGCCAAGGGCGGGACGCTTCTCCTCCGGGGGGAGATCATGGATCTCCTGAGGACGCAGTTGATTCCCCTTGCCTTTGTGGTTACGCCGAACATCCCGGAAGCGGAGGTGCTGGCCGGGGTGAAGATTGCCGCAGCGGAAGACGTGCGGGAAGCGGCGCGGCGGATTCGCCAAATGGGCGCCCGTCACGTCGTCGTCAAGGGGGGACATCTTGAAGGGGCGGCCGTCGACGTATTTTACGACGGGAACACGTTCCACGAGTTCAAGGCGGAGCGGATCGACACTTCGAATACCCACGGCACGGGTTGCACCTTTTCGGCGGCCCTGGCGACGGGCATCGCCCAGGGGAAAGAAATCCTGGATGCGATATCGCAGGCCAAGGAGTATATCACGGAGGCCATCCGGAATTCCTTTGCCCTCGGATCGGGGCACGGTCCCCTCAATCATCTTGCCCCCGTGGCGGGAAAATGGGAAAAACGGTTACACCCCGGAGCGGCCGGGGTCGGGAAATCATCCTTCATCGGAATAATTAAAAATGACTAATTCTATGCAGATTGTCGATCTGCCGGAGGTATTTTATGACACAGCTGGATAGGGCACGCGAAGGCATCGTCACGGAAGAGATGAAGCATTGCGCCGACGTGGAAAAGGTCTCCCCCGAGTTTATCCGGAAGGGGCTCGTGGACGGGACGATCGTCGTGGTGAAAAATACAAAACATGCGGATTGTGCCCCCATGGCCATCGGCCGGGGACTCAGGACGAAGATCAACGCCAATATCGGGACATCCCAGGATCACCACGATCTCGATCTTGAACTGAAGAAGGTCCGGATCTGTGTTGATGCCGGAGCGGATGCGGTCATGGATCTTTCGACCGGCGGCGATATCCGGCAGATCCGCCAGGCCGTGATGGCCGCATCTTCCCTGGTCGTGGGCACGGTTCCCATCTACCAGGCGGCGGCGGACGTTCTTGCGGGGGGGAGATCCATCGTCGACATGACCGGAGACGACCTGTTCCGGTCCATCGAGGAACACGGGGAGGACGGTGTCGATTTCATCACGGTGCATTGCGGCGTGACGAAAAAAAGTGTCGGATGTATCCTCGAGGAAGGCAGGATCCTGGGTATCGTCAGCCGGGGAGGTTCGATCCTGGCCCGCTGGATCGACTACAACGACCGGGAGAATCCCCTCTACGAGGAATATGACCGGCTTCTCGATATCGCCCGGCGTTACGACATGGTTTTGAGTCTCGGAGACGGGCTGCGGCCCGGATGCATCGCCGATGCGACGGACCGTGGGCAGATCCAGGAACTGATTCTGCTGGGGGAGTTGACCGAGCGGGCCCGCAGTCGGGGCGTCCAGGTGATGATCGAAGGCCCGGGCCATGTTCCCATCGGCCAGATCGAGGCGAATATCCTGCTTCAGAAAAGACTCTGCCACGGGGCCCCCTTCTATGTCCTGGGTCCCCTGCCGACGGATGTCGCCCCCGGCTACGATCATATCACCGCCGCCATCGGCGGGGCGATCGCCGGCGCCGCCGGAGCGGATTTCCTGTGCTACGTGACCCCCTCGGAGCACCTGCGACTTCCGAACCTCGACGACGTCCGCGAGGGAATCATGGCGTCCAAGCTGGCGGCCCATGTTGCCGATCTGGCGAAGGGATTGCCCGGGGCCTTTGAACGGGATGCCCAGATGGCCCGTTACCGGAAAGAGTTCAACTGGCAGGGGCAGATCGACTTGTCCATCGATCCGGAAAGAGCGGCGGCGTGGCTGGAGAAAAGCGAAACGGCCAAGGAAGAAGGATGCACCATGTGCGGTGAGCTGTGCGCCATCAAGCTGGGGAAGAGGGAAGGACACCGGATGTTTTGATCGGCCGTGAAGCCTTGCCTGGTCCCGTTGTGTGCCCTTTTCTCTTTCGAAGCGTCAGGCCGCCGGCCCCTCATGACTTGATGAGGACTTCAGGAGACCATTTCCTCTGATGGAGCAGATGTCCATCCGTCGGCCCTCTCCCCGCGAGACGGCGGGACGGATCATAAAGCGCCTGAAAGAAGCGGGTTACGAAGGCTACCTGGTTGGCGGATGTGTTCGCGATCTGCTGCTGGGCGCCGAACCGGAAGATTTCGACATCGTCACGTCGGCCCGTCCGCAGGAGGTGCAGGCCCTCTTCCCGAAGACGGTTCCCATCGGTTTGTCCTTCGGGATCATTGTCGTGATCGAACAGGGGCATCCCTTTGAAGTGGCCACGTATAGAAGGGAGAGGGGATACGAAGACGGCCGCCGGCCTTCGGTGGTTTCCTTCGGCAGCGCCGAGGAGGATGTGCGCCGCCGCGATTTTACGGTCAACGGCCTTCTCTTGGATCCGGCGACAGGCGAAGTCCGGGATTTTATCGGCGGCACGGGTGACCTGGAAAAGCGCCTCATCCGGACCATCGGAAACCCGGAAGAACGTTTTGCCGAGGATCATCTCCGGATGCTGCGTGCGGTCCGGTTCGCCGCGAATCTCGATTTCGATCTGGATCCGGATACCTGTGCGGCCATCCGCCGCCGGGCCCCTTCCATTTCCCGGATCAGTGCGGAGCGCGTCCGCGATGAACTGGCCAGGCTGCTGACCCGCCGCCGGGCCCGCCGGGGCATGGAGCTATTGGCGTACTCGGGTCTTCTGCGGGAGATCCTGCCGGAAGCGGAGGCGTTGCAGGGCGTAACCCAACCGTCGCGGTATCACCCGGAAGGGGATGTCTGGGAGCATGTGCTGTGCATGTTGAGCCTTCTTCCCGGTGGCTTGGGGGCCGAAGGGGACCTGCAACTTGCCTGGGCGGTTCTGCTGCATGACATCGGTAAGCCCGCGACCCGGTTCACGGACGAACGGGGTATCCATTTCTACGGCCACGTCCAAAAAAGTGTGGAAATCGCCGAATCGATCCTCCGGCGGTTGAAATTCTCCAACACGGATGCCGAAACCATCCTTGCCCTGATCCGCCATCACATGTTATTTATGACCGTGAAGGATATGCGCCCCAATCGCCTGAAGCGGTTCCTCCGCATGCCGGGATTTGACCTGCATCTTGAGCTCCACCGTCTGGATTGCCTGGGCAGCCACGGCCTCCTTGAGAATTACACCTTCTGCAGGGAGAAACTCGCGGCCCTGAGCCGGGAGGAACTTCATCCTCCCCGCCTTCTTTCGGGGCACGATCTCCAGAGCATGGGTTTCAAGCCGGGACCGCTCTTTAAAGAAATTCTCGATGCCGTCGAAACGGCGCAACTGGAAGGAGAGCTGGCGACCGCGGGAGAGGCGCGTCGCTTGGTCCTGTCCCGCTGGACACCCGGATAAGAGAGTCGTGATGACCCGTTCGAAATACCGGAACATTTTTCTTCTTGGAACGGCGTTACTTTTTGTTCTCAACCTGTTAGCCTGTGCGGCAAAAGGTCCTGTTCCGTCGAAATCCCCCGTTGCCAAAGTTCGCCGGGAGTTGCCCCGGCTGGGTTACACGATCCAGGTGGGTGCTTTCGCCAAGGTGGAAAACGCCGCCCGATTGGCCGACGGCCTGCGGGATCGTGGCTTGAATGCCATTTATTACGTCAGCCATCGGGACCTGTACAAGGTCCGGTTCGGGAATTATCCGACCCGTGAACTGGCCCGGCGGAAGGCGGAAAAACTCCGGGCGTCGGGGATGATCGCGGAATTTTATATCGTCAGTCCCGATGCATATGCCGTTGCGAAACAAAGAAGATTCGGGACCTCCTATTTAAGAGGGGAGATTGTCAAGACGGCGGAGACGTTTATCGGGCTCCCCTATCTGTGGGGAGGGATGTCCGCCGACACGGGTTTCGACTGCAGCGGCCTGGCCATGACGGTTTATCAGTTGAACGGCCTCGATCTGCCCCGTCATTCCGGGGATCAGTTTGAAGCGGGGGTTCCCGTCGACCCGGAAGACCTCCAGCCGGGGGATTTGGTTTTTTTCCAGACCCGGGGAAACGGTCGGGTCACGCATGTAGGCATCTTTGTCGGCAACGGAGATTTTATCCATGCCGCCGGAACGGGAAAGAACATCCGTAAGGATTCCCTTTCCAGTTCTTATTACAAGAGATGCTATGCGGGGGGAAAGAGTTATCTTTGAAACGATAAAATCGGGAAGGATGATCGATCTCAGGATCGGCTTGTTCCAGAAAAGCCGGTAGGTTTTTTTACTTGAATGCGATGATGAATTCATGGTGAAACCAGATGGCAGAGATTCTGATTGTTGATGACAATGAAACGACCGTTGAGGTTTTGAAAAAAATCATCCAGAAAATGGGTCATAACGTCAGTTCCGCTTTGACCCTGAAAAAGGGACTCTACCTTTCAACGATCAAGGAATTTGATGTCGTAATGCTCGATGTCCGCCTTCCCGATGGAAACGGGATTGCCTCCCTGGCGGAGTTCCAGAACGCTCCTTCAGCGCCCGAGGTGATCATCATGACCGGTTACGGCGATGCGGACGGCGCCGAACTGGCGATCCGGAGCGGGGCGTGGGATTATATCGAAAAACCGGCATCGCTGCCCATGATGACCCTGCCGATCATCCGCGCCATCCAGTACCGGGAAACAAAGAAGCAGAAGAGCAATCTCAAGTCTCTGAAGCGGGAAGGAATTGTCGGCCGGAGCCCCCAGTTGGATGCCTGCCTCGATTTTGTGGCGAAAGCTTCCGCTTCCGATGACAATGTCCTGGTCCGGGGCGAATCGGGTACGGGGAAAGAGCTGATCGCCCGGGCGATCCATGAGAACAGTGTCCGGGCGCATCAGAATCTGGTTGTCGCCGATTGCACCTCCCTGCCGATGACGATCCTCGAAGGGGTTCTTTTCGGCGATGTGCGCAACGCCTTCACCATGGACGACAAGGCGAGAATCGGCTTGTTTCAGCAGGCCGACCGGGGTACCATCCTGCTCAAGGACATCGAAGAGATGCCCCTGCCGATCCAGAAGAGCTTGCTGCGGGTTCTGGCGGAACGTCATGTGCGCCCCCTGGGAAGCCGCCAGGATATCAAAACCGATTTCCGACTCATCGTTTCCACGAAGCGCGGTTTGGAAGAGCTGACGAA